>JAJZIE010000044.1 GCA_021810725.1 Bacillota bacterium
CATGCCAGAGGAAGCCGATCCGAAAGGGGCGGAAGGCCTCAGTGGCCGTCTACGTATGGGTAAGGTAGAGGAAAGACTGCAGGCGGCGGGCCTGGAGGTTCCGGAGGTCGCGAAGCCCTTGGCGGCTTACGTGCCCGCTCTCCTTGATGGCAAGGATGTCTTCACGAGCGGACAGTTGCCGCTGGTGCAGGGCAAGCTCGAGTACACAGGACACCTGGGCGCGGAGCTCGATGTCGAGCAGGGTCAGGCGGCGGCCCGCCGCTGCGCGCTCAATGTCCTGGGCGCGATCCGCTCCGTGGCGGGGGACCTTGACCGCGTGGCGCAGGTCCTGCGGGTCACCGTATTCGTCGCGAGCGCCCCCGGATTCACGGCGCAGCCCCAGGTGGCCAACGGAGCCTCAGAACTCCTGGGCACCGCGTTCGGCGACCAGGGCAAGCACACGCGCAGCGCCGTCGGCGTCGCAGAGTTGCCGCTCGGGGCCCCCGTCGAAGTGGAGGTCTGGGTGCGATTGAAGGACTAGGCGCGCGGCGCCTGCAGGTGCTTCTCGCGGAGGCCGGCGTCTGTTCGCGTCGGCACGCGGAAGACCTGATCCGCCAGGGACGCGTCACCGTGAACGGCGCCCCGGCCGCCCTGGGGCAGAAGGCGGTGGCCGGGGTCGACGTGATCGCCGTGGATGGACGCCCCCTCGGGTCGGGGCAGGAGAAGGTTTCCTACGTCTTGAATAAGCCTGCCGGCGTTGTCACGACGCTCGACGACCCGCAGGGGCGGCCGAGCGTCCGCCTTTACGTGGAAAGCCTGCCCTGGCGCCTGTTTCCGGTGGGCAGGCTCGATCGTGATTCCGAGGGCCTGCTCATCCTGACGAACGACGGGGAACTCGCGAACCAGCTGATGCATCCCCGCTACCACGTGCCGAAGACCTACGTCGCGACGCTGGACGGACCTGCGGACGACACTCTGATCGAGGGCCTCCTCGCGGGCGTGGGGCTTCAGGACGGCGTCCTCCATTGCCTTGCCGCACGCGGGCTGCCGGACGCCACAGGCGGAGAGGGACGCGTCGAGCTCGTCATCGCCGAAGGGCGCAAGCGCGTCGTACGTCGCGCCCTGGCCGCTCTGGGGCGTCGCACGCTGCGGCTCGTGCGCATCGCGATCGGTCCCTTGACCCTCGGCGACCTGCCGAGCGGTGGCATGCGACGGCTTGCGGCCGCCGAGGAGGAAGCCCTGCGGACCGCGGCGCGGGAGGCCGCGCGGCGGATGGAGCGGGGAGAACCCGCACCTGGCTCGAGACAGGGGGAGGGAGTGCCGCGCGGAGCGGCGCGAAGCAGTTGACACCGAGACGATCGAACGGACTCTCCCGCTACGAGGAGATCGCGGCGGACGTCGCGAGTCGCATCGTCCAGCGGGAGTGGCAGGAGGGGCAGCGCCTCTTCGGACGCTCCTCGCTGGCAGGGCTCTACAAGGTTTCCCCGGAGACGATTCGCCGGGCAGTGGCGCTGCTGCACAGCCACGGCGTCGTCTCGGCGATCGCCGGGTCGGGGGTTCTGGTGCGCTCCCGTGCCGCCGCGGAGCAGTATCTCGGCGAGGTGCGCCTCGACGACGAACTGCACGGACTCGCGCGGGAGGTGCAGGGCCTCCTCGCGGAGCGGCGGCAGATCGACGACCGCCTGAGCCAGGCCATCGACCGCCTCGTGCACCGCACATCGGGCGCGCTCAGCACCATGCGGCACGTCGAGGAGATCGTGATCCCCGACGGGTCCGCGCTCGTCGGCCAGACGCTGAGTTCCGCCGACCTGCGCACGCGGACGGGCATCACGGTGATCGGCGTGGCCCGCAAGGGCGAGGAGATGTTCTCGCCCGACCCGCGCATGGTGCTCGAGCCGGGCGACCTCCTGATCGTGATCGGAAGCGACCCTGCCAAGGGTCTCCTGAAGGACCTGATGACCGGCGGGGGTGAGGAGGCATGAAGTCCACGCTCCTCGTCGTGGACTGTCTCAACGACTTTCTCGACCTGAATGGCCGCCTCAACTGCGGGGAGGCCGGACGCGCCGTCGTGCCGGCCATCGCCAGGGAGATCGCGGCGGCGCGCGCCCAGGGGATCGACGTCGTCTACGCCTGCGACGCGCACCGCCCCGACGACGCCGAGTTCGCGCTCTATCCGCCGCACTGCCTCGAAGGCACCTGGGGCGCCGAGATCGTGCCCGAGCTGCGTCCAGAGCCCGGCGACCGCATCGTGCCCAAGCGGCGCTTTTCTGCCTTCTTCGGTACCGACCTCGATCTCTGGCTGCGCGAGAACCGGTCGGACGCCCTGCGCATCGTCGGCGTCTGCACGAACATCTGCGTTCTCTACACGACGGCCGACGCCCGCATGCGCGGGTACGACGTGACCGTGCCGACGGATGCCGTGGCCTCGTTCGACTCCGCAGCGCACGGGTTTGCCCTCGGCCAGATCCGTGACGTGCTCAAGGCGAGCCTCGAGGGGACAGGTGAATAGCTTGCTGCGCTCGATGCAGGATGTGGCTGCTTTCCAGGTGGACAAGGACCGTCTCCGATCCGCGACGCACGAGGAGATCCTCGAGGGCGCCACGTCGGACGTCTACTTCCAGAAGACCTTCGATATCCTCCGTCTCGCGGGCCGCGAGGACACCGAGGTGGTGGCAGAGGTGTTCGGCCGGGGCGATGGCATCCTCGCCGGCATGGCGGAGGTGCGCACCCTGCTCAAGGATCGGCCGGTGCAGCTCTGGGGGCTGCCGGACGGCAGCGAGATCCACACCAAGGACGTCGTGCTGCGGTTGCAGGGCAAGTACAGCGCCTTCGGCATCTTCGAGACCGCCCTTCTCGGCATCCTGGCGGCATCCTCGGGCTGGGCCACCGCCGCCAGGACCTGCAAGCAGGCCGCGGGCAGCCGCCCCGTCATCTCGTTCGGCGCGCGCCACGTGCATCCCGCGATCGCGTCGGTCATGGACGCGGCCGCGGTGCTCGGCGGCGCCGACGGCTGCTCCAGCGTGCTCGGCGCCCGTCTGCTCGGGATCGAGGCGTCGGGCACCGTTCCGCACGCGGCCGCGCTGATCGTCGGCGACACGCTCGAGGTCGCGAAGCTGCAACTGCAGACGGCGCCTGCCGGCGGCCGCACCGTCCTGATCGACACCTTCCAGGACGAAACGGTCGAGGCGTTGCGGGTAGGGGAGGCACTCGGCAAGGCGCTCGAGGGCATCCGGCTCGATACGCCGTCCGAGCGGGGTGGCGTCACCACGGAGCTCGTGCGCGAGATGCGCGCCCGCCTGGACCAGGCGGGACTCGGGCACGTCCGCATCTTCGTCTCCGGCGGCCTCAGCCCGGACCGCATCCGCGACCTCTCGGCCGCCGGCGCCGACGCCTTCGGCGTCGGCCATTACATCGCCGTCGCCCCGCCGCTCGAGATGACTATGGACATCAAGGAGGTAGCGGGCCGGCCGCTCGCCAAGCGTGGCCGCATTCCCGGCATCACGCCGAGCTCCGGCCTGCGGCAGATACAATGAGCGAAGTTCTCTTGATGGGCCCCGGTCCGAGTCCCGTCAGCCACCGTGTCCGCTCCGCCATGGCCAGGCCCCTGCTCGGTCACCTCGATCCGCGCTTCCTCGAGGAGCTGGACCGGTTGCAGGACGATTTGCGCGTCGTCTTCGAAAGCTCCGCCGCGCTCACGTTCCCGGTCTCCGGCACCGGCTCCGCCGCCATGGAGACGGCCGTCGCGACACTCTGCAGGCCCGGTCGCAAGGTCCTGGTGCTGAGCTGCGGCGTGTTCGGCGAGCGCATCGCAGCCATGGTGCGGCGTTACGGCGCCGACCTGACGCTGGAATCGTTCCCGTTCGGCAGCCCGGTGGATCCCGAGGTGGCGCGCAGGCGCATGCGGGAAGTCTCGCCTGACGTCGTGGCCGTCGTGCAGGCGGAAACCTCGACCGGAGTGCGCTCGGACGTCGACGCCATCGCGGCCCTCAGCAAGGAATTCGGCGCGAACCTGATCGTGGACGCGGTCACGTCGCTCGGTGGCCTGCCGGTCCATGCGGATGCCTGGGACGCCGCGATCGTCTACAGCGGCAGCCAGAAGTGCCTTGGCGCGCCTCCCGGCCTCGGTCCGATCACCGTGCGGGACGGGCTCGTGCAGAGCCAGGGCGAGGCGCGCAGCTGGTACTTCGATCTCGGGCTCATTAGCCAGTATCTCGGCAGCGAGCGGCTCTACCACCATACGGCCCCGATCAGCATGATCTTCGCGCTCGCGGAGGCCCTTCGCGATCTGCGCGAGGAGGGACTGCCCGGGCGCTTCGCACGCCACCGCAAGGCCGGCACCGCCCTTCGCGCGGGCCTCGAAGTCCTGGGGCTCGAGTCGCGGGTGGCCAAGGCGGACCTGCTGCCGTCCCTCACCGTCGTCGCACCCCCCGAGGGGCTCGACGAGGCCGAACTGCGCAAGGAGCTGCTGTTCTCGGAAGGCATCGAGATCGCCGGCGGCCTCGGCCCCTGGAAGGGCACGGCCTGGCGCATCGGCACGATGGGCGAGAGCGCCCGCCTGCAGCCCGTACTCCGCACGGTCGCGTCGATCGGCCGCGTCCTCGCCCGGCACGGCCGTGCGGTGGCGATCCCCGAAGCCGGCGCCCAAGCGGCCAAGGCCTGGGAGGAGACCGAGTGACCGCTGTCGAGTGGCTCGAGCGCCTGACATCCCTGAGGGCCGCCTCGGGTCACGAGGAGGTCGTGTTCGCGGAACTGCGCCGGCTGCTCGCCCCATCCTACGACCGCAGCGAAACGGACGCCGCGGGCAATCTCCTGCTCTGGCGCGACGGCCCGCCCGGCGCTCCGCGCCTCCTGTTCACGGCGCACGCCGACCAGGTGGCGCTGTGGCTGCGCGAACATCTTCCGGGAGGCTTCGCCCGCTTCGCCGCGCCCGCCATCGATCCCGTGTGCCTGCCGGCGCTCGAGGTGGAGGCCAAGGGCCGGCACGGTGTCGTCGGGATGCTGCCGCCCCACTTGCGCGAGCGCGGCGTCGAGGTCAAGGAAGGCGAGAAGGACCTCTACATCGACTTCGGAACCGAATCGGCGCTAGACCTGCCCGCGATAGGGGAGCCCCTGTACTTCGCCACGCCGCCGCGCCAGCTCGGCGACGATCGCTTCTGTGCCGCGGGGCTCGACGACCGCGCGTCGGTCGCGGCGATCGCCCTGGCGCTCGAGGAGCTGCGGGGTGAGGACCTGCCGGTCACCGTGCTGGCCGCCTTCACCGTGCAGGAGGAAACGGGCCGGGGCGGCGCAGCCTTTCTCTGTCGCGGGATGCAGCCCGATGCCGCGGTGGTGCTCGACGTCACCTTCGGCCGGCAGCCCGAGGTGGCCGAACCCGATCTGCCGCTCCTTGGCGAGGGCGCTGCCGTCGGCATCGGACCGAACGTGCCGCCAGGACTGCACCGCTGGCTCGAGTCCACCGCGGCGGCCGAGGGCATCCCCTGCCAGCGCGAACCGCTGCCCGGCGATTCCGGCACGGACGGCTGGCGTCTCCAGGTGGCCGGACTGGGCGTACCGACAGCCCTGCTCTCGATCCCCCTGACCTCCATGCACTCGCCCCAGGAAGTCGTGTCGATCCGGGACGTCGCCTCCTGCGGCCGTCTGCTCGCGGCCCTCGCACGCTCGCCTTGGAGCTCGAACCGCGCCGGAGAGGGAGGTGCGGCATGGAGCTGAAGGAGCTTTGCCTCGCCCGCGGCACCAGCGGCCGCGAGGAGCAGGTGCGCGACCTCGTGCGTTCGGCCCTGCCCTCGGACCTCGATTCCGTGACGGTCGACCGCATGGGCAACCTGCTTGTGGCCAAGGGCCAGGACCATGCGGGACCGAGCGTCCTGCTGCTGGCGCACATGGATGAGGTCGGGCTGATGGTCACCGGCCACACCCCCGACGGGCGCCTGCGCATCCGCGCCTGGGGCGGCGTTCCGCCGTCCGTGGTCGCCGGAAAGTCCGTGCTGGTCGGCGCCGCCGGCCTGCCCGGCGCCATCGGCCGGCCGCCGAACCACTTCCATCGCGGCGAGGGGCAGGCGGCCCCCAAGTACGACGACCTCTACGTCGATATCGGCGCCGCGGACGCGAAGACCGCCCAGTCCCTCGCCCCGGTCGGCGAGATGATCACGTTCGCGACGCCTTACCGCGTCTCGCCGGACGGCGGCAGCGCGACCTGCAAGGCCTTCGATGACCGCGCCGGCGTCTGGCTCGCGCTCGAGATGCTCCGCCACGCCTGGGACTTCCCGCTGCATGTCGCCTTCACCGTACAGGAGGAAGTCGGCCTGCGCGGGGCGCAGGTGGCCCTGCGCGCCGTGCGGCCGGATCTCGTGCTGGCGCTTGAGGCCACCGCCGCGGCCGACACGCCGGACGCTCCCCCGGGACGCGGCACCCGCATCGGCGACGGGCCCGCCCTGACGACGCTCGACCGCTCGTCGCGGGCGGACGAGGGTCTGCGCGAGGCCCTGGCCCGTGCCGGGGAGGCCGCAGGCGTGCCTTGGCAGTGGCGCAGGGGCATCGGCGGGGGCAACGAGGCGGGCGCGGCGTGGCTCCAGGGCTACAGATCCGCGGCCGTGTCGGTGCCCTGCCGCTACCTGCACGCGCCCGTCTCGCTCATCTCGCTGCGTGACCTGGAAGCTGCCCGCAGCCTGCTGCAGCGGTTCCTCGAGAACGTTCGGGAGGTGCGTGGCCACGACTGACCGCTTCGCTTCGCTGCTTGCCGATCTTCTGCCGCCGCAGGCGCCTTCCGGCGACGAAGGGCCTTTGCGGGCCATCCTCACCGCGCACCTCGAGGCCATGGGCGCCGAGGTCGAGGTCGACCCCGTGGGGAACCTGAGCGCGCGCCGCGGCGAGGGCGGCAGCGTTGTCGTCCTTGCCCTGGACGAGCCGACCTTCGCCGCGACCGGCGCCGGCCCGGACGGGCGCGGGGTGGCGGCGCTCGGCACCGCCTTGCCTTCGCAGGAGCTCGACGGACACGTGGTGCGGAGCCGCCAGGGCGGCAAGGCGGTACTGCGGGCAGGGGAGCGGGGGCTGCTCCTCGACCCCCTGGTGGGGACTCTCGAACCGGGAACCGTGTTCACCTATGCGGCCCAGCGCCGCGTGGCCGGCGCGCATCTGGTCGGACCGGGAATCGGCACGCGCGCGTTGCAGGCGGCTGCGCTCGCCGCTCTTGCCGAGCTGCCCGAATTCACGCTGGTCGCCTTGGCCCGCACCGGCATCGCCGGTCGGGGTGGCCAGGAGCTCCTTTTCCGTCTCCGGCGCCCCGTGGGGGTTGCGCTCGACGCCGTCCTAGAGGAGGATGGAAGCGAGATGGGCGCGGGGCCGCTCGAATTCGCGCGTGCGGCCGGGTACGCCAGGCCGGCGTCGCTGGCCGGGCTTTCCGGGGTTCGCTGCCTGGTGCGCGCGCAGGAATCCGTCCTGGCGTCGCTTCTGCTGCCCGCGGGCATCCTCTCGAGGTCGCTCGCGCTGGCGGTCCGCTATCGTGGCGGAGATCAGGAGAGACTACACATCCAGGACGCGGTTCGGCTGGTGGAACTGCTCCAGTCGGCACTCTCCCCGTCCTGAGGGGGTAGGAGCGATGGAGGTGCGCTGTTCGATCTGCGGACGGCCGGAGACGGTCGAGAAGTGGTCCGAAGCGCACGAGCGCCTGCGGCAGAGCGGCGGACCCTACGTCTGCGAAGCCTGCCAGAGGCGTGTCCAGCGCGATGCGCTGCAGTCCAGCCGATCGCCGCGGCCGCTCTAGCGGGTGGCCGAATAGACGATCAGCAGGACCCCTAGGCCGATCAGGGCGAGCCTCGTCCAGGAGACGTCGTGCCCCTGGGCGAGGCCCCAGATCCCGATCGCCGAGACGACCACGAAGAGCAGAGGCCCGAAGAGACCCAGTGCGGCGTTGATCGAAACCGCCGTCGCTACCTTTCCGGACCTCAGCATCAAGGTCGCCGCCACCAGTTCCACCGTCGCCGACAGGTAGCGCAAGGCCACCATGCCCATGACCGCTGGTTCCCGCATCCGTCGCACCCCGCCTTCGTGACCACGCTATGGCCCCGGAGGCTCCGGCATGATTTACCCGTCGCCATGGAGGGATCCCGATGCAGAAGACCCGCTTCATCGACATCCGTACCGCCGTGCCAGGCCCCAAGAGCCAGGAGATCCACCGGCGCGTCCACGCGGCGACGCCGCGGGCGGTCTCCGTTTCGCTGCCTGTCGTGGACCGCGCGGAGAACGCCCTCGTGCACGACATCGACGGCAACACCTTCATCGACCTCACGGGCGGCGTAGGCGTGCAGAACGTCGGCCACCGCAACCCCCGCGTGGTGGCGGCCCTGCACGAGCAGGTGGAGCGGTTCCTGCACACCGACTTCACGAACATCCCCTACGAGAGCTACGCGCGCCTCGCGGAGCGCCTCGACAAGACGTTCCCCGGCGGCGGCGACGCCCGCGTGATCCTGTTCAACTCAGGGGCCGAGGCGGTGGAGAACGCCGTCAAGATCGCCCGTGTCGCCACGGGCCGCAAGGGCATCATCTCGTTCGAGGGAGCGTTCCACGGCCGCACCCTCATGGCGATGACGCTGACCAGCAAGGTCCACCCCTACAAGGCCAAGATGGGACCGTATGCCCCCGAGGTTTATCGCGTGCCGTTCCCGTACTCCTACCGCTGCGACATGGCGCAGGACGAGAACCACGTCTGCGACGAGCGTTGCTACGCGCGCATCGAGCGTGCCCTCGTGACCCAGGTGGCGCCCGAGGACGTCGCCGCGGTGATCGTCGAGCCGGTGCAGGGCGAGGGCGGCTTCGTGGCGCCGCCGCCGAGCTTCCTGCCGTGGCTCAGGCGCTTCACGGAAGAGCACGGCATCCTGCTGATCGTGGACGAGGTGCAGACGGGCTACGGCCGCACGGGCCGCTTCTGGGCGACGGAGCACTCCGGCATCCGCCCCGACATCCTGACGATGGCCAAGTCGATCGCGAACGGTGTGCCGCTCTCCGGCGTGATGGGACGCAAGGAGATCATGGACGCCCCCGGCCCCTCGCAGATCGGTGGCACCTATGTCGGCAATCCTTTGGCCACCGCCGCCGCCAACGCGGTCCTCGACGCGTTCGACCAGGACGATATCCTCGGCCAGGCGCAGCGCCAGGCCGAACTGCTGCAGCGCCGGCTCGGCGAGATGAAGGCGAAGAGCCCGTACGTCGGCGAGGTGCGCGGCCTCGGCTCGATGATGGCCGTAGAGCTCGTCACCGACCGCCACACCAAGGAGCCGAACCCGGAGCTGACGCAGCGCGTGGTCCAGCGCGCCATGGAGCGCGGCGTGCTCATGCTCACCGCCGGCATCTACGGCAACGTGTTCCGCTTCCTGCAGCCCCTCACGACGCCGCCCGAGGTGCTCGAAGAGGCGCTCGACGTCGTGGAGGCAGCGCTGCTCGAGGGTTGAACGAGTCGCCGCTCGCCGCACTGCTCGCTCTGGCGGCCGCGCTTCTCGAGGCGGGGGCGGAGCCCTACCGCGTGGAGGAGGCCGTCGAGCGGGCGGGAAGCGGGTTCGACTGCGGAGCGGTGGAGGTCTTCGTGACACCACCGGGGCTATTCGTCAGCGTCGAAGGCCCCGGTGGTCACGAAACCGGCGTGAGGCGCGTGCGCAGCCGCTCGACAGACCTCGGCCGTCTGGCGTCGCTCAACAGCCTGGCACGGGCGGCGGAACACGGCGACGTGACGCCGCCCGAATGCCTGCAGGCGATCGCCGGTCTCAAAGCTCAGGAATCCCCCTATGGCCTCGGCACCGACCTTCTGGCCGGAGCCGTGGCCTGTGCCGCCTATGCCTGGTTTATCGGGGCGACGCACATCGAGGCGGTGCTGGCGGCGCTCGGTGGGATGTTCACCGTCGTGATGCGCCGCCATCCCACCGGGCGCTTCGCGGGGCGCTTCTTCTCGCTCGCCGTCTCGGGCTTCGCCGTGGGCCTGATCGGCATCGCCGGGGCGGCGCTCTGGCGTCAGAACGCCGGGGACATCGTGGCCGGCGGCCTGATCGTGCTCGTGCCCGGCCTCGCGCTCACGGGCGTGCTGCGCGACCTGCTCGCCGGGGACTTTCTCTCCGCCGCCGCCGGCGGCCTTGAAGCGGTGACCATCGCCGGAGCTCTGGCCGCCGGGGCCGCGGTGGCCGTGGCGGCGGGCATCGCCTTGGGGTGGAGCTGATGCTGCTCTCGGCACTCTCGGGCGCCATGGGCGCCTTCGCGTTCGCCGTGCTGATCCGCGTGCCGCGAAGGGATCTGTTCTTCGCCGGTCTCGCCGGCCTGGTTTCGGGCTTCATCTACGCCGCCGCCGGCGCCGTGGGACTGCACACGATCGCCCAGGTCCTGCTGGCGGCCGTGGCCGCGGGCGGGCTGAGCGAGATTCTCGCGCGGGTGCGCCGCGCCCCGGCCACCGTCTACCTGATGCCCGGACTCATACCTCTGGTACCGGGACTGCTCGCCTACCAGGCGATGTACGCCCTGCTGCGCGGGGACTACGTGAGCGGCGCGGCCATCGGCGTCGAAACGCTCTACTGGGCGGCGGCGATCGGCGTCGGCATCGCCCTCGTCCTGACGGTGTCCCGCAGCCTCGCCCCGCCGGCGGCCTCAGCAGGGAAGGAGCCCGCCCGGCGCGAACAGTAGCTTCCCACGAAGCGAGGAGGTAGGCCCCCCGGCCGCTGAGACTGCACACCACATCGATCTGGACCCAGCTCGGACCCTTGGGGCTCGCGTTCGCCATGATCCTGGAAAGCCTCGGCATTCCGGTGCCGTCCGAGATCATCCTGCCGGTGTTCGGCGTCCTGGTCGCGAGAGGCGCCTTCGGCTTCTGGCCAGGGGTGGTGCTCATGGCGGCGATGCAGACCGTCGGCAGCTGGATCGGCTACGCCATCGGCTACTACGGCGGCCGGCCCCTGGCCCTGCGCTACGGGCGCTGGGTGTTCCTGGACGAGCGCTCGCTCGGCCACGCCGAACGCTGGTTCGACCGCTTCGGGCCATGGACAGTGTTCTTCGGCCGATTCCTGCCGCTCCTGCGTACCTTCATCTCCTGGCCGGCCGGCTTCGCCCGCATGAACGCGGGCTCGTTCACCGTCTTCACGTTCTTGGGCGCCCTGCCCTGGACGGCGTTCCTGATCTGGATCGGCGTGCGCTTCGCGGCGACCCTGCCCCGGATCGAGCCGCTGCTGAGCCATTACAACCTGCTCCTCGGCCTCCTCGCCGTCGTGATCGTCGTGGCCTTCTTCTGGCTGCGGCTGCGCCGCCGTTGATCCGGGCGCGGGGTTTCTGCTATCGTTGCGATACCCAAGGCCGGGCCCTGCATCGGGGCGATCGGCCAATGGAGGGGTGACGGCCATGAGGCTGCGG
Organism: Bacillota bacterium; assembly: GCA_021810725.1. GTDB lineage: Bacteria > Bacillota > Sulfobacillia > JAJZYS01 > JAJYTV01 > JAJZQO01. The sequence continues at coordinate 11,356 of JAJZIE010000044.1, forward strand.
ATCACCATCGACGGACCGGCCGGAGCCGGGAAGTCGACCGTGGCGCGTGAACTGGCGGAGGCGCTCGGCTACGGCTATCTCGACACCGGGGCCATGTACAGGGCCCTGACGCTCGCGGCCCTGAGGGCCGCCGTTTCTTCGGACGACGAAGCCGGCCTCGGGCGACTGCTGGACGAGGTGGATCTTCGCCTCGAGCACGGCAGGCTGCGCCTGGACGGCGAGGACGTCGCCGACGACATCCGCCAGCCAGCCGTCGACCGCATGGTCTCGCAGGTGGCGGCGCATCCCTCCGTGCGCCAGTCCCTCGTCGCCCGCCAGCGCGAGATCGCAAGCCAGGGTGGGGTCGTCATGGACGGCCGCGACGCGGGAAGCGTCGTCCTGCCGGATGCCGAGTGCAAGTTTTTCCTCACGGCCTCCCTCGCGGCCAGGGCAGGCAGGCGCCATCGCGAACTGCTGGCCCAGGGCGTCAGGATCGACATCGCGGACGTCGAACGCGAGATGGCGAGCCGTGACGCCCAGGACGAGATGCGGGCCGTCGGCGCGCTCAAAGTGCCGGACGGCGCGATCGTCGTGGACACCACGGGTCTTGGCGTCGCCGAGGTGGTCGAGCGTCTCCTCACCTACTGCCGGGAGCGCGGTGCCTGATGCCAAAGAGCCAGGATCCCATGCCGGCGTACCGTCCATGGGCCTTCGCGCTGCTGAAGAACATCGTGCGCGGCCTGCTCGCGGTACTCTGCCGCGTTCGGGTCCAAGGAATCGAGAACATCCCGGCCAGCGGCCCGGTGCTGCTCTGCGTCAACCACATCAGCGCGGTGGATCCGCCGGCGGTCGGGGCGATCGTCGCGCGGCACGTGCATTTCATGGCCAAGCAGGAACTTTTCGCGTACCTCGGCTGGCTCCTCCCGTCGATCGGCGCCTTCCCGGTGAACCGCGACGTGCGCGACGCCAGCGCCGTCCGACAGGCCCTCAGGCTCCTGAGGGCCGGCCGGGTCGTCGGGCTGTTCCCCGAGGGTCATCGCCAGCCGCTTGGACGGCTAGGCGAGCCGCGCCCGGGTTCCGGCTCGCTCATCGCGCACGCCGGGGGAGCGGTCGTACCGGTGGCGATCCGAGGTCCGTGGCGGCTCTTCGGACGCGTGGAGATGCGGTTCGGCGAGCCTCTTGACCTCTCGGCGAGCCAGGACCCCGCGGGCGATGTCATGCGCGCCATCGCGCGCCTGTACTACCGGCCGGAGCAACTGCGGCAGGGTCTTCCGTGGGCGGAGTCCGATTGACAGTACTCTTCGCAGGCGGGTATGCTGAATGAGCCAGCCCCCGGATGCACCGGGGATCGCCTGCCCATCGGCGGTCGATTGACGACAGGTGAAGAGCCGGTAGGACGGCGGGCCATCGGGCCCGTTCTCTGTCGTTCGGCGGGACGCGGGGATACGGAACCCCGCGTGAACAAAGGAGGTCATCGCGTGGAGGACCAGCTGCACCCGGATCACGACATCGCGCCTGAGGAGCCTCAGGCCGAGCAGAGCGAGCCCCAGGAGGCGACGCCGGAACCCACCGCGGCGCAGACACCGGAGCCGCAACCGGAGCCGCAGCCGGAGCCGACCGAGGCACCTGTCGAGGCGGCAGCCGACGCGACGGGTACCGAGGAACGCGTCGATTACAGCGAAGGCGTGGCGCGGCCGCGCCCGGGCGATATTCTGCACGGCAAGATCGTCCAGGTGGCGGACGACCACGTTCTCGTCGACGTCGGCTACAAGTCCGAGGGCGTGATCCCGCTGAGCGAGCTCACCTACCGTCGCGTCCAGGCCGCGGGCGAGGTCGCCGGCCTCGACGAGGAGATCGACGCCATGGTGCTGTCGGTCGAGGGCGAGGAAGGAAGCCTGAGGCTCTCCAAGCGTCGCGCCGACGAGGCCAAGGTCTGGGAGGATCTCGTCGCGTCCTACGAAGCGGGCAGCGTGATCGAGGCGCCCGTGGCCGAAGCGGTCAAGGGTGGACTCGTCGCCGATATCGGAGCCCGCGGCTTCATCCCGGCTTCCCAGGTGGAACGCGGCTACGCCCAGGAACTGCAGCCGTACGTGGGGCAGACCCTGCGCGTCAAGATCATCGAGCTCGACC
>JAJZIE010000045.1 GCA_021810725.1 Bacillota bacterium
GCCCCAGAAGGCGCCGAGGCCGAGAGCGCCTCCCACCGCGAGGCCAGAGGCGAGCGGCGGGAACTTCGGGTGGAACGTCATCGACACGGCGAAGACCAGGCCGAAGGTGAGGAGAGCCTCGAGCGCCGCGCCGCGGACGCCGCCCCAGCCAGGAACCGGGACGGTGGCGCCCAGCGACGCCACGTGGCCCAGGATCGCCAGCAGCACGATGGCGGCCACGATGGCCCCCAGGAGCTGGGCGACGATGTAGAGGATGGCGTCGCGGCCCGGGATCTTGCCGAGCGTGAACACCCCGATCGTCACCGCCGGGTTGACGTGCGCGCCCGAGATCGGGCCGATCGTGTAGACGAGAACCATCAGAACGAGGAAGACGACGAACGGGACGTTCGCGGTGCTCGAACGGCTCAGGGCGTCCATCATCACGGCACCGGCGATCACCGTCGTCAGCAGGAACGTGCCGATGAACTCGGCGACATACTTCTTCACGTGCCTTCCCCTCCGGATCTAGTGTGGACCTGCCGGCCCCGACGCTTCCCGGACGAAGCGTATGCGATGGGACCGCGGTCCTGGCAAGTGCAAGCGACCCGCGCCTCCGCGTCAGCTCGAAGCGCGCAGCGCCCGGAGTTCCGACAAGAGTCGACGGACGTCGCGGGTCGTCCTCGGCACCAGCCAGACCTGCCCCTTTGGCGCCGCGTCGCGGGCGGCGACCAGCTTGCCTCTCGTCCTGCGCGGAAAGTCCCAGATCCAGCGCAGGAACTCGACATCGATGTGCTCCGGACAGCCTTCGCCGAGGTCGGGACGCACCCGTCCGTAGAGGCGCACGCTGCGCCAGAATGCGCGCCAGAGAGCGATACGGCGTGGCAGGTCGAGGAAGAGCACCGCGTCGGCGCGCCGCAGCCTGATCTCGAGCGTCCGGCTGTAATTGCCATCCATGATCCAGCGGTCCTTCGCCACAAGTTCCCGCTGCAGCCCCTCCCACTCCGCCTCGGGACGCGCCTGCCAGCCGGGCAGCCAGTGGAGGGCGTCGAGGTGTACGAGCGGCAGGCCGAGGATGCCTGCAATTTCCCTGGCGGCCGTCGACTTGCCCGTGCCCCCGCAGCCGAGCACGGCGATGCGGTGGCTGGACGCGAGTCGCCGCGCGGCGGCTCCCGCATCGAAGCGCGAAGATCTCATCGCTCCGGCTTCAAGGCAGCCAGGACGGCGCGACCGATGCGCGTCTCGAGCTGTCCCTTCGTCAGGACGGCAGCGAGACCGGCTCCTCTCGCCCAGGCGAGGGCATCGCGATCGACATGCGCGCCGAAGGCGACCACGGGCATTTTGCCCTTGGCCCACGCCGCGACACGCTGGCGCAGCTCGGGGCCAAGGCCGAGGTCCAGGACGAGCGCGGCCGGGCCGTCGAGCGACGCGAGCCTGTCGGGTCCGACGCGGGCCGACGCGAGACCCTCCCGCAGCAGCAACGCCTGCACCTTGGCCGCCAGAAAGAGATCGCTGGTCACGATGGCAATGAAGGCCATGCCAGCACCTTACCACGCCCGGCGGGCCATCGCCACCAGCTCGCCGCAGCTCAGAGCGGGCCGAACCGGCTGAAGGGCCAATACGCCCAGAACGCGACGCCCTTCACTTCCGACAGCGCGACCGGTCCGAACATCCGGCTGTCCTCGCTGTCGTCGCGGTGGTCGCCAAGCACGAAGATGTCCCCGGCCGGCACCTTGACCGGGGCGATGGAGTCTTTGTCCTCGGTGCTCTCGCCGTGTTGGACCAGGTAGGGCTGCGGCATCTTTCTGCCGTCGACGTAGACCTGGCCGTCCACCATCGACACCGTCTGCCCTCCCGTGGCGATCACGCGCTTGATGTAGTCGCCCTGGTAGCCGGGGATCGGCGGCTGGAAGACCACGAGTTCGCCGTAGTGCAGGGGAACGTAGCGAGGCGGGAGCTTCGCGACAAGCAGGCGTTCTTGGTTCTGCACGGTGTTCTGCATCGAGACACCGTCGATGATGAAGGGCTGCAGGAAGTACGCGCGCACCAGGATGGCTGCCGCCAGGGCAACGCCGACCACCCTGAGGTTCTCGCGCAGGGATCTGCGCGCTGGCTGAAGCATGTCGAATCCCACCTTGCCGCGCGGTCGCGACAGGTGCTTCGTCTTCCCCCGCAGGGCACGCCGTTCCTGCAGCTTGCGACTGCTGCGGCGCAAGAGGGTCCGGGCGGCCCCGCTTGGGCCATACGACCCGCGCCATGGGTACCGGCCAATCGCCTCAGATCAGCGGGCGTCCGCCAGGATGAGAGCGACGCCCTGCCCGACGCCGACGCAGAGTGTCGCGGCGGCGTACGCGACGGGCCGCTCGGCCAGTTCGTGCAGGATCGTCGCCGCGAGCCGCGCGCCGGACATGCCCAGGGGGTGACCCATGGCGATGGCACCGCCGTTCGGATTGACGGTACCGGGGTCTAGGCCCAGCTCGTCGATGCATGCGACGCTCTGGGCCGCGAAGGCCTCGTTCAGCTCGACGACCCCAAGGTCTCCGATGCCGAGCCCGGCGCGACGCAAGGCCTTGCGCAGGGCCGGCACGGGGCCCATGCCCATGTAACGCGGGTCCACCCCGACTTCCGCCGCGGCCACCACGCGGGCCAACGGTCTCAGGTCGTAGCGCCGCACTGCCTCCTCCGACGCCACGAGAAGCATGGCCGCGCCGTCGTTGACACCCGAGGCGTTGCCGGCCGTCACCGTGCCGTCGGGCCTTACGATCGGCCTCAGGGCCGCGAGCGCATCCATCGTGGTCTCCGGGCGCGGATGCTCGTCCACCGCGACCTGCTCGCGCTCTCCCCGCCGGCCCCTGATCTCCACCGGCACCACCTCACGCTGAAACCGCCCACGACTCTGGGCCCGCTGCCAGCGCCGCTGGCTCTCGAGCGCGAAGGCGTCCTGCCGCTCGCGCGAGATGGCGTAGCGCTCGGCCACGTTCTCCGCGGTCTCGGCCATGGACTCGAGTGGAAACCTCTTGGCCAGGACAGGATTGGGGAAGCGCCAGCCGAGCGTCGTGTCGTAGAGCGTCTGGTCGCCGCGCGGGTACGGGCTCTCCCGCTTGCCCACGACGAAGGGCGCGCGCGACATGGACTCGACGCCGCCCGCGAGGAAGAGGTCGCCCTCGCCGGCGCGGATCGCGCGCGCGGCGGCGATCACGGCCGAGAGCCCGCTCGCGCAAAGCCTGTTCAGGGTCATGCCGGGGACACTGTCCGGCAGACCCGCCAGCAGAAGCCCCATGCGTGCCACGTTGCGATTGTCCTCGCCGGCCTGGTTCGCCGCCCCCACGAGCACGTCGTCGATCTCCCCGGTCGGAATCGCGTCATGCCGTCCGAGGAGCGCTGTGATGACCAAGGCAAGGAGGTCGTCCGGTCGGACCGATGCGAGCTTGCCGCCGTAGCGGCCGATCGGCGTGCGGATGCCATCCACGAGAAAGGCGTCGGCCAACGGGATCCCTCCTTCCGAAGCGGGCAGCGAGCGCCGCCCCACGCCACCGCCGGGCGTTGCGCCAGGTAGGACCCTGTTCGCGCTGGCGGGCTCATCTGCCACATGAGATCGATTCTACCGTGCCGGGATCCCGTCTGGGCTGTCAAGGAGCAGGAGAGATAGAGGCGCCCGCCGTACGGGACAGTTGTCCGACCAGGTGCCGGCGACGAGCCGGCGTGCTCCGGCCTGGCGGCGAAAGGACGACGTAGCGATGTCCACCGAACCCTTCTACGACCGCGTGCTGGACCTGACCCTGCATCTCGCCCAGACGCCATCGGTGAACGGCACCGACGGCGAGGGACAGATCCTCGAGGACACCTATGGGCTTCTCGCGCAGCATCCTCTGGCAGGCAAGCGCTTGCGCCTCTTCCGGGGCGAGGACCCGAGCGGCCGGCCGGCGTTCGTGCTCGCGCACCTCTTGGGCACGGGTCCCCGCGCGGTCTTGCAGTTCGGCCACATCGACACCGTCGGCATCGACGACTACGGTCCCCTGCGCCATCTGGCCTTTCGGCCGCTCGAACTTACCCAGCACATCGGCGACGGCCTGCTCGGACCGGATCTCGCCCACCTCGCCCAAAGCGGAGAGTGGCTGTTCGGGCGCGGCGTACTCGACATGAAGGCCGGTGTGGCAGCCACCCTCGGGGTGCTCGAGCACTTCGCGCAGGAACCGGCCGCGGGTCACCTCCTGGTCGCGCTGACCGCGGACGAGGAGGCGGGCTCTGCCGGCATCCGCGCCCTTGCGCGCTTTCTCGCTCCTTACCTCGAGCAGGAGGGTCTCCATCTGGCGGGCATTGTCAACACCGACGCCACCGGACCACGGCCCGGTCTCGCCTCGCCACAGGACCGCCTCGCCTACTCCGGCAGCATCGGCAAGCTCCTGACCTGCGCCTACGTTCGTGGCGTCCCGAGCCACGTGGGCGAGCCCGAGACGGGCCTCGATCCGGATTATGTGCTCGCCGAGATCACCCGCCGCGCCGTGTACGCCGAGGGACTGCGCGACGGCGCGGGACCTGAGCGCGCGGCCTTGCCCGTGTCGCTGCAGGCCCGCGACGACAAGGCTTCCTACGACGTGCAGACGCCGCTCTCCGCCGTCGGCTGCTACAACATCCTCTACGTGGAGCGCAGCCCGGGCGACATCCTCGCGGCCTTCAGGGCGATCGCCGAGGCGGCGGCCGCCGCGGTCCGCGAGCGGCTCGAGGTCGCCTTCGGCCAAGGTCCCGAGCTCAAGGTGTACACATTCGAGGAGCTTGTGCGATTGGCGAGGCAGCAGGGCATCTGGGACGAGCTCGCCGAAAGGCTGGGCGAAACCCTCTCCACCACATCCGGCCCCAGATGGCGCTCCCATGCGGTGCACGAGCTCGCGGGCGCGGTGCTCGGAAGAGAGCCCGCCATCGTCGTCTTCTTCGGCCACGGGCTGATTCCCAAGGTGTCCACCAGCGACGCGGGCCGGCGCGTCCTCGCGAGAACCCTTTCGAGCCACGGCCAGCAGTCCGGGAACCGCTACCACCAGCGGCGCTTCTTCCCGCTGATCAGCGACCTCAGTTTCGTCGCCGCCTCGGAAGACTGGCAGGACGCCGCGTTCTGGGCGAACGACCCCGTCGCGGCCCTGACCGGCAGGGCTGAACCCCCTGCGCTCGTCGCCGATGCCGTCTTCATGATCGGTCCCCACGGCGAGGGGGCGCACCGGGTGGACGAGCGCCTGCACATGCCGTACAGCTTCGAGCACGTGCCGCAGCTCCTCGTCCACCTGACGAACGACCTCTGGGCGCCACCCGCAGACTGACCCGGCGAGGAGGAATGGCGTGACATCGCCGAGGAGCCTCGGCCCGACGCCGTGGCAGCTCGAGCCCGGCAGCCTGAACACGATCTGCGACGTACCAGGTGTCCTGGTCGGCCACAGGACGATCCGCGAGGACACCCCCGCCGTCGTCCGCACCGGCGTGACGGTCATCCTGCCGCCCGCCGACCTGCCGCTCGAGCGTCTGCCGGCGGCCGGCGTCGTCTTCAACGGCACGGGCGAGATGACCGGCCTCCACCAGGTGAACGAGTGGGGTCAGCTGGAGACACCGATCGCGCTCACGGGCACCGCCGCGCTGCCGCTCGTCCTGCAGGGTCTGGCCGAGCACATGTTCGAGCGCTGCGCGGCGCTTGGACGCACCATGGCGCCATGCCTGCCGATCGTCGCCGAGTGCAACGACATGTGGCTCTCCGACGCGCGCGAAAGCCCCGTACGTCCCCATCACGTGCGAGAGGCGATCGTCGCGGCGCGTGGCGACCAGAGGGAATGGGGCTCGGTCGGGGCCGGCACCGGCATGTTCTCGTTCGGCTTCCGTGGCGGCATCGGCAGCGCCTCGCGCCGCATCGCCATCGGCGACGAGACGTTCCACCTGGGGACCGTCTGCCTCGTCAACTTCGGCCAGGGCGGTGATCTCATCGTCCTCGGCCGGCCGATGGGCCACCTGCCCGGGGAGGTGGTGCGCCGCCCGCAGGCGCCACCGCCGCCCGACGGCTCCCTGATCGCGGTGCTCGCCACCGACGCGCCGCTCGACCACCTGCAGCTGCGCCGCGTGGCCGCGCGGGCATCGCTCGGCATGGCGCGCGTGGGCAGCTACGGCAGGCATGGCAGCGGCGACATCTTCATCGCCTTCTCCACCGTCGGCCAGCGGGACGAGCCCGATCGGCCCTTCACCTTGCGGCGGTCGCTGCGCGCGGATCTGCTGACGGATTTCTTCCGCGCCGCCGTCGAGACGACGGAAGAGGGCATCCTGCACGCGCTCTTTGCGGCCAGCGACGAGACGGGCTTCCTGGGGCGGCATGTGGCCGCCGTGCCCGAGGCGGAGGTGCGGGCCCGCCTGGGTGGGCGGGCGAGCGGCAGCTTCTAGTCCAGCGTGAACCCTGGCCTGATCTCGAACGGCTCCCCGCCAAAGCGGTCCGGCCGCAGATGCGGCGCCTCGGCAAGGCCGAGCGCCACCTTCGCCGCCAGTTCCCCGATCGCCGGTCCGCGCATCACGCCGATGCCCTGATCGCCGCAGGCGACGTAGAGTCCGTCGGCAAGGCGTCCGACGAGAGGCCGGCGATCGGGCGTCGCACCGACGAGCCCGGCCCAGCTCGAGCGCAGGCCGGCCCGCTCGCCGAGGCTCGAGACCATGAGCAGGCGCTCGGCGATCTCCTCCTCGAACTGGTCGTCGCCGGACGTCTGGTAGTCGTCCGGGTCGAATTCGGAAAGGCGGGTGCCGTCGCCCGCAAGCACATCCTTCTCGCCGTCCGGCACCATGTAGACGTCGGTCGAGAGGTGCCAGACCATCGGCAGCCGGTGCGGCTCCGCAAGTTCCAGCGAGGACAGCTGCACGCGGTACGGGAGAAGCGCGACATCGAGACCGGCGGTGCGCACCAGCTTGCGCGTCCAGGTGCCGGCCGCGATCAGGACGCGTTGCCCCTCATACGTCTCGTCGCCCGCCAGGACGGACACCTTGCCGCCATCGAGCCTGACGGCGTCGACGCGGCTCTCGGCCTTGAGCGTCAGGCCGGCGTCGCGCGCCGAGGCGGTCGCCTGCTGGGCGTACGCGGTGGGGTTCAAATGCCAGTCGTTCGGCATCCAGAGCGCGACCGTATCCTCGCGCAGGCGATCGAGCCGCGGGAAGCGGCGCACGATCTCCTGGCGCTCGAGGATCTCGTGCGGGACGCCCCGCTCGCGCAGATCCTGGATCCGGCCGTGCAGGGACGCCACGTGCTCGCCCTCGGCGAGGGTCAGCATGCCGACCTTGCGCGCGACCGAGACGTCGCCGCTCTGCTCCCGCGCTTCGCCGTACAGCTCGCGGCTGCGGGCGACGAAGGCCTGGTCCTCGGGGTGCCAGAGGAGATCGGTCAGAATGCCGCCAGACTTCGCGGAACTCTCCTGCGCGAGTCCGATGTTGGCCTCGAGCAGGAGCACGGAACGAACACCGGCCCGAGCGGCCGCCTGCGCCGCAGCGCTTCCCCACACGCCTCCACCGACAATGACCAGGTCGTACGTCACGAGAGCCCCTCCATTCGGCTGCCGCCATGCCGCGGCCCAAGGGGCTTCGCAGGCGGCACGGCCGCTTCCTTCCTTGCGTTCCCTGGAGGAGCGCTTTCATCGCGACGCGAAGACGTGAGCGAGTCATCGGCATAGGCACCCCGGCAACCGCGTATCTTGGGGCGCGATCGGGGCGTCCACCGGTGCACCGGGCTCGCTGTCCGGCGCAGGGCTGGGACGAGCCCCGAAAGTGCCCTCACATGTGCTCTGCCGGCAAGACAGCCGTTCCGCGGCGGGTCCGCGCGAAGATACTAGTAGGTCTCGTCCCAAAGGGAGCTCGGCGGCCGCCCGGTCGTCGCCACGTCGGGGATGGTCGCGCCGCCGAGCGGCAGCCTGCGAAAAGCGTTCATCCGACCCACACAGCTTTGCGTCACCGTTCAGCGCGGAAGGGATGATCGCTTGCGCCCCAGGCTCTTGACCGGATTGGTGCTGCTCGGCCTGCTTTCGCTGGTCTGGCCGCAGATGACGCGCGACGGCGGCCGCGAGGCGCAGACGCCGAGACCGCGGCGACCCGTCGCCAGCCAGGCTGCGCCGCAGCCGCGCACGGCCCTGCAAGCGGCATGGCAGGCGGCGATCGCCAGCAGATCCGTGACGCGAAGCGCGCACATCTCCGCCTACGCCTACGACCTCACGAGCCACCAGGTGCTGGCCGCGATCAACCCGCAGAGCCGCCAGATTCCCGCATCCGTCATGAAGATGTTCACCACCGCCGCGGCTCTGCAGGAGCTCGGTCCGGGCTTCAGCTACGAGACGCGGGTGGAGGCCTCCCCCCTAAACGTCGCCGGACAGGACGGCCCGCTCTACCTGGTCGGGGGCGGCAATGCCTGGCTGGAGGCTCAGGGCAACCAAGGGCTCGAGCAGCTGGCGGCGCAGGTTGCGAAAAAGGTGCGCCGCGCGACGCGGGTGGTCGGCGTCGGGACGCTGTTCCCCGGACCCGGGTCCGGCCCCGGCTGGTCGGCGGGCGAACTCGCGGCCGACTACGGCACGGGCGCGCAGGCGCTCGAGGCCGAGCTCTCGTCCGTCGAGGTCTTCGTGCAGGCGGGGGCCCGCCCTGGCCAGCCCGTGACGGCGTCGCTGCACTTCACCGGCCGGATCGCCTTGCCCGGCTACTTCAAATTGCGTGTCACGGCCCGCACCGTCGCAAGCGCGAGCCCGGCGCCGAACGTGACAAGGCTCATGGGCAGCGAGACGATCGTCGTCTCCGGAACCATGCGGGCGGGCACCAGCCTTGCCGTCGACATCTCGCCCGAGGACCCCGCCCACTTCGCCGCGGCCCTGTTCCAGGCGGCACTCCAGCGGCAGGGCGTCCGCTTCACGGCGCCCGCGACGTCCGGCGCTCTGCCGGGAGGCCAGGACCTGGTCGCCTCGCTGCCGTCGCCGCCCTTGCGTCTCCTCCTGCCCCTGCAGAACCGCTATTCGATCAACCAGATGGCCGACAACCTCTTTCGCGCCGTCGGTCTCAAGATGGAGGGCAGCGGCTCCGCCGCCGCCGCCCAGCAGGCGATGGACGCCTTCCTCGCGCAGGCGGGGCTTGGCGGCCTGCCGCAGCAGTACGACGGGTCCGGCCTCTCGCCCCTCGACCTCGAGAGCGCCCAGGATGTCGTCTCGCTGCTGACCTACGCCGCCTCGCGGCCCTGGTTCTCCTACTTCCGCACCTCCATGATGGAAGCCGGCAATCCGAGCCCCGAGGTCTGCGGCATCCTTTGCGGCCACTTCGTCGGCACCCCGGCGCAGAACAAGGTCTGGCTGAAGACGGGCAACCTCGACAACCAGTGGAACTACGCCGGCTACGCCACCGCGGGCAACGGCGACCAGATCGCCTTCGCCATTCTCGAAGAGGGCCCCGGCGCCTCCTCGCTGGCCAGCTCCTACGGCCGGCCGAGCGCCATCGACCAGATGGTGATCGACCTGGCGACCTGGCCCGCCGAGTCGGCCGGCGCTCCCGCGGCCGAGCCGCCCGCCACCCCTCCCCCCGCATTCGTGCAGAAGGCGCTTTCGAATCTGCCAGCGGATCCTGGTGCCGTCGAGGGCGTCGCGGTGCTCGATCTCAAGACGGGACGCATGGCCTACACCTCGGGCGCGTATCAGCTCGTCCGGACGAACTGGCTGCCCCGCCTCGGACTGCTCGCAGCCGCCCTGCAGGGCGGCTCGCGCGGCTTCGCGGCCCCGGCCGTAGCCGCCCAGGGCACGCCGCGTGGCGGCGTTCTCACTGGCCCGCTCGTGCTGCAGGGCGCCATGGATCCGACTCTCAGCGCTCAGAACCTCGCCACCCTGGCCGCCGAGGTGCAGGCCAAAGGCATCCGGGAGGTCACGGGGCCGCTGCTTTACCTCACGGTCGGGCCCTCGTCCGGCGACCCTTCCCGCTGGCCGGAGGGCACGACCTGGGAGGAGATCGGCCAGAGCTACCAGCCGCCCATCGGCCGGCTGCTCGCGGGCGGTGACCTTGTGCGGATAGAGGCCAGCACCGTGGGCAGCGCGATCAAGGTCAGCCTCGAACCGCAGGACGCCCCGATCCACGTGGTCGCGGAGGGCGCTTCGGTCGGCCAGGGCGGTCAGCTGACCGCCTCTTGGTCGCCAAGCCGTAACGCCTTCATACTCTCCGGCAGCCTCGCGCCGGGCGCGACGCAGAGCCTGGACGTGACCGCGCCGGACGCAGGCCTCCTCGCCGCGACCGAGTTCAGGGACGCGCTGTCCGCGGTCGGCGTGGCCGTCGAGGGCGGCATCCGCCCGACCGACAGCCTAGGTTCCGCCCGGCCCATCGCGTCACTTCCCGCTCCGGCTCTCGCGTCGCTCGCGACCCCTCTCGTGACGAGCTCCTCGACGCTCGATGCGGCCCAGCTCAACCTGCTGCTCGGCGGCGGAGCCCGTGGAGCCATGCGCCGGATCCTCGGGGCGCCGGACTTGATCCCCGATCCCACGGGCAGTTCCTTCGACGACTACATGACGCCCGCGAGCGCCGTGGAGCTGCTGCGCGGCATCTGGCACAACCCGCGCGACCCTGCCCTGCGCGCGGCGCTCGGCACGGCCGGTCTCTGGCAGGTGTCGGCGCCCGGCACGGCGCTCGCCACCGGCTACATCAAGGGACCCGGCGGGGCGGTCTACGCGGTCGCGGCGCTCGAGAGCGGCCTGCTCTGGCAGGGCGGCTTCGGCGAGGCGATCACCCCCCCGGCCCCTTGAGCCATTTGACGTAAGGCGGCGTTCCAAAGCGGCCCGCTCGGGCACCATACTCCCGGAACCGGGAGGTGGTGGCATGCGAGCGAACAGGCGTCGCGGGCCGCTCCTGCTCGCGCTGCTGGCCCTGACGCTGCCTGCTTGCGGCGGCGGTGGTGTAAGCCTGTGGGCAGCCGACCCGTCTCCTCCCTTGCCGCCGATGTCCGCCATGATGCGCGGCATGACCGAAGCGGGCTACAAGCCGAACGTCCTCACGTCGCCGCAGGTCACCCAGGAACTCGCCCGCATGAAGCGCGACGGCATCACGTGGCTCGCCATCCAGGTCGCATGGTTCCAGGACACGAACCAGTCTGTGACGATCAGGCCGAGTTCCCGTTTCACTCCGAGCGACGCCAGCGTGCGGTCCCTCGTGGCGCTGGCGCATCGCCAGGGCATGCGCGTCTTCCTGAATCCCTTCGTCAACTCGCTTCAGGGCAACGGCTGGCAGGCCAACTTCGCACCGTCCTCCCCGGCGAGATGGTTCAAGAGCTTCGACGCCTACCTGGCCCATTACGCCCGCCTCGCGCAGCAGACGCGGGCTGACCTCCTTGCGATCGGCGACGAGTTCGACAGCCTGGACGCGGTCCCGGCCTACCGTGCGTACTGGCTGCAGGCGATCGCCGTCGCCCGCAGGTACTACCACGGCCCCATCGTCTACGGCGCAGACTATCCGCACTACCAGCAGGTGACGTTCTGGCAGGCCCTCGACGATGTCGGCATCGACGCGTACTTCCCTCTTTCGCAGCAGGCGAACCCGTCCGCGGCGACGCTCGCTGCCAGCTGGCGCCAGATCGCGGCGGACATTGAGGCCTGGCGCAAGTCCACCGGCCTCGATCGCAAGGGCTTCATCATCACGGAGCTCGGCTACCCATCCGAGGACGGAGCCGCGGCCCAGCCTGGCTCGTGGTTCCCACACCAGCCGGTGAACCTCCCCCTGCAGCAGCACCTCTACGAGGCGACGCTCTCGACGATCGCACAGGAGCCTTGGCTGCGGGGGCTCTTCTGGTTCTGGTGAGCGAATCCGTCCAACCCGAACTGGCAGGGCGGCCCGGCCGACAACGGCTACACGCCCCGGGGCAAGCCGGCCGAGGCCACGCTGCGCCAGTACTTCTCCCATCCGGATGGATCCGCCTGAAGCGGCGGAGCTCCGCGTTGCACAGCCGGGCGGCAACTCTGCCGCCCGGCTGGCTTCGCGCAGCCCGGAGAACGTTGGCTCCGCCATTTGGCCAAGGACTTCATGAGGGTCTGTTAGGTCAGCGGAAAGAATGGGCCAGACCGGCAGGTGCTGGGCAGGGCGTCGCGAATGATGCGAGCGATCATCTTGCGACAGTTTCCGCCAAAGCGCTGCCGGAGATGACACAGCTGACCAAAGGAGGTTCGTGCATGGGTCGCCTCCGCAATTTCCGCGGCCCACGGTTCCTGGCTGGTATCGCGCTTCTCTCCTCGCTTTCGCTTGCGACCGCCTTCCTTGGCGGTCCGGTAGCTTCCGCAGCCAGCGCAAGCAGCTTCAAGGTGGGACTGGTGACCGACACCGGTGGCCTCAACGACCACGGCTTCAACCACCTGTCCTATGTCGGGCTTGAAGAAGCCCACCAGAAGCTCGGCGTTACCGTATCCGTCGTGCAGTCCCAGAGCCAGAACGACTACGTACCGAACCTGTCCACCTACGCGCGCGAGGGCTACAACGTCGTCATCGCCGTCGGCTTCCTGATGCAGCAGGCCGTGCAGCAGGTCGCCAAGCAGTATCCCAACACGAAGTTCCTCATCATCGACGACTCCGTGCCGGGCAAGAACATCGCCTCCGCCCTGTTCAACACCCAGCAGTGCGGCTACCTGGTCGGCATGCTGGCGGGCCTCGTGCAGAAGCAGCACGCTCTGCCGCACATCAACAAGTACAACACCCTCGGCGTTGTCGGCGGCCAGGCCATCCCGCCGGTCACCACCTACATCGCCGGCTTCTACGCCGGAGTGCACGCGGTCGACCCGTCCGCCCACATCCTCCTGAGCTACACGAACGACTTCAACAACCCGAACAACGGCCAGAGCTACGCCCAGGCCGAGATCGCCAAGCACGCCGACATCATCTTCCAGGTGGCCGGCGGCACGGGCCTCGGCGTCATCACCGCGGCGAAGCAGGCCCACGTCTACGCGATCGGCGTGGACGCCAACCAGGGTTACCTCGCGCCCGGCACCGTGATCACGAGCGCCCTCAAGGGTGTCAACGTCGCCACCTTCGACGTGATCAACGCAGCCTTCCACAACCGCTTCCGCGCCGGCACCATCTACTTCAACCTGAGCGGTGGCGGCGTGGGCATGGCCCCGCCGACCAAGGGCATTCCGGCGTCCATCCTGAAGCAGGTCAACCTGGCCAAGGCGAAGATCATGGCCGGAAAGATCAAGCCGCCGACGACGATTCCCAAGCAGTAAGTCTCCATCCGCGTGGGGGAGGTGGCCTCGGGCCGCCTCCCCCGGCTCGCTCCAAGCACGCAAGGGGCTCGTAACAGTTCACTGGGCACTGGCGAAAACCAAGTCGGTGATCGTGGTCGAGGATCTGAACGTGCGGGGCATGGTGCGTAACCGGCATCTGGCTCGGCACATCTCGGATGCTGGCTGGTCGGAGTTCCGGCGGATGCTGGCATACAAGACGGAGTGGTGCGGCTCGCACCTTGTGGTGGCTCCCATTGGACCTCTC
>JAJZIE010000046.1 GCA_021810725.1 Bacillota bacterium
CCGGCCACCAGTTGTGCAGCGAGCGCTGCGCGTCGGCGCCGCTCCAGAGATAGCTGGCGGCAAGGGCGCAGGTGCCGAGGAAATAGAGCGCCAGCACCCAGCCCGGCTCCCTGACGCCCATCAGCCGCATGGCGAACTCGCCGACCGCGAAGGCGATCATCACGCTGACGACCGCGATGATCCCGATGGCGAGACTGCCCTCGCTGCGTCGCGAGCGGCCCCATCCCTCGTCACCGACCGCCATCAGCACCAGGGGCTGGGCCAGGTAGAAGGGAGCCTTCCCGAGCAGCGCGATCACCGCGAAGCCCGCCGCGCGCGCCGCACCGAGATGCAGCGTCGCCGCCAGCACGTCGACGGACAGCCAGGCGGTCACCGCGAGCGCGACCCAGCCGGACGCCCAGGGCGTTGCCTTGATCGGGCGGATCGCCGCCTGATCTCGGGTCCTGTACGGTAGCAAGACCCCGACGGCGCCGAGCACAAGGAAGCTCAGCACCTGGATCCAGAGCACCGCGAGGCCGCCGCCCGACCGGTGTCCCACCGCGAGGATGCCGACAAAGCGGCCGACGTTCGGCAGCATGTTGACGATCGCCGACCCGACGAACGACGCGCGTCCGATCAGCACGCCCGTCGCCACGGCCGGCATGTAGCTCGAGAGCGGCACGAGCAGCGCGACCGGCAGCAGCCATGTACCGGGAAAGCGACCGGCGAACAGGAGCATCGCCATGCCGCTCAAGAGACCGGCGACAAGAAACGCCGCTTGGACGAACGGCAAGTGGCGGCGCCACTTCGGTGACAGGCCGGCCCACGTCGCCACGGGCAGGCTGATGAGCGCCGCAGGCAGGCCGATGGTCGATCCGGCGCCCAAGGCCGCCAAAACCTGCGCCAGGACCTGCGGCCCGTAGAAGATGTCGATCAACAGGTTGAAGCCGTACGAGACAATCCCGGACAGCAGCGACACGGCGAAGATGATCAGCGTCGTGCGGCTTACGATCGGACGCGATGCGGTGCCATGCCTCACTGGCCGTCCTCCGGCAGGGTCATATAGACGATCATCTCCGGCAAGAGCCCCATGGCCTCCACCTCGGCGACCAGCTCGGGCGTGATGCGGGTGCCCTGGGCGGCGACGAGACGGCCGTCCTGGCCCACGAGGTCGCGCCCCACGACCTTGCCGGCGATGAATGCCAGGATGTTCAGCCCCGATGCTCCCGCCACCACCATGGGTTCGGCCGGGGTCGCCGCAGGCCGCTGCGCTGGGCGCGGCGGAGGGGTTTGCGGCCTCGGCGCCTGCGGTCTCGCCGGCTCGGTCCTGGGTATCTCGTAGGCACGCTGGGGTTGCCCGACGCGCAGCGGCACGGACCCTGCGTCGCCGCTCTCGCCCGGCAACTGCCAGGCGGGCCGCGGGAGCTCCTCCGGCCAGGGCGCCTCCGGGACCGTCTCATTCTTCCCTTCGGCCGGCCTTTCCTCGGACTGCGGCGCGGGACTCGACTTCTCCTGGTCCACGGGCGGCTGCTCCTCACGCGCGACTGATGGGGCTGGTGCCCGGGGCAGCTCTCCGCCGCCCGGATCCGCTGTCGGTTGGCTCCGGGCAGCCAGCTCCGGGCTGTCGTCCATCGGCAGGCAGCTGGCTGCAACGGGCTCCTCCGGCGCCGTGCCGTCCTCGGGGCCGGTCTGACCAAGAACCGACTCTTGGGCGCTCGGCGCAAGCATCGCCGCGAAAGGGCCATGGCCCGCAAGGTCGGGTGCGGGCTCTTCCGCCGCATGGGCGGAGGGCAGCGGCGCGGCCTGCTCGTCCTCGGCGCTCGCGGCGTACTCCGGAGCGATCGCCAAAGGGGGCGCTTCGGGCGCCTGCGGCTCCTGTGGCGTGGCGGACTCGCGAAGCCCAGCCGCGAAGGGCAGCTCGTCCAGCTCCGACTCGACCATGGGCGGTGCATTCCGCCCATCGGCAGCCTCGCGGGAACTGTCGCCGCGAGACGGAACCTCGCTCTCGTCCTCCGCCTGGAGGCGTTCGCCTGAAGTCATGGGTCGCAGGTCGACCATCTCGACAGCCCCATGCGCCTCAGAAACCACATCCCCATCCAGCGCGGGCGTCTCGGTCGGCGCCGGCTGCAGCTCTTCGTCGGCGATCGACGTCTCTGACGACGCGGATGGGCTCTCCTCGATCTGCCGCTCAACCGTCGGCGCGGCCCCCGCGGGCGGCACCACGCGCAGGAGGTCGCCGCGCGGCACATCGCCTGGCGCCGTGCTGGACGGGCTGGTCGCGCCCCCAGAGGCCAGATCGTCACCCGGCGCCGCCGCCGATGCTTCGACCGGTGCGGCCGCGGCTGCCACCTCTTGCTCGGCGAGCGCGCCCTCACCCTCGGGTGCCTGGGGCTTCGGCGGCAGCGCCACCGGAAACAGCGCCCGGGTGGACTCCTCGGGCACGTCGTCCAGGTCGAGCAGGCGGTACTTGTCGCGCAGGAGCACCATGCCCTGGCGCAGGGCGACCACATCGCCCACCGGAATCACCCCGGACCCTTCTTCGCTCTCCGCCACGAACCCGAGCACCCGCGGCGGCGGTCCGCTTACCACCACACCGGTCACGTAGCCGAACGAGGGCGCCCCCCGCACCTGCAGCCGGACGGCGCGCTCCGGCAGCAGGAAGAGTGTGCGCTCGCCCGAGAGCCGTCGCACGGGCAGGTCGCCTGGCGGCTGCGCGAGCAACGCCGCGGCGACGTCGGCAAATTCGGTCGAGGTCCCTAGGGCGTCGTCGATGGCGCCGCCCACCACGCGTTCGATGCCCGCGGCCAGCTTGCGCAGCTCCTGCTCCGCGACGGCGATGGCCCGGTCCACCTCTGGCAGGAAGCCCTCGAGCCGCGCGCGTTCCCGGTGGTGCAGCGCTTCAAGATGGGAAACTTCCTCGCGCACGCCGGTGTCGATGACCGTGGCGTTTCGGCGGGCCAGCTCGAGCTGGTGGGACAGGCGCTCGCGATCGAGTCGCAGGC
Organism: Bacillota bacterium; assembly: GCA_021810725.1. GTDB lineage: Bacteria > Bacillota > Sulfobacillia > JAJZYS01 > JAJYTV01 > JAJZQO01. The sequence continues at coordinate 2,982 of JAJZIE010000046.1, forward strand.
GCTGCAAGAGATCCCCGAGCGCATCCCTTCGCGCCAGGGTGCGAATGATGCGCTCGCGCTGGTCGGCCTCGACCGTCGCGAAGGCATCGTTTGCCCCCTGCTGTTCCGCCTCGATGCGGGTGGCCAGTTCCAGCACGTCGGCACGGTTAAAACCAAACAGGCCCAGCGGCAGCCGCTGGACCCTGAACCGCGGTCGAGAACCCCTTGACGCCACGCCTAAGCCCCTGCCTTCTCCTGACGCGTCGCCTCTTGCCCTGTCTGGTCGGGCAAGAGCGCCGTCGCCGGCGCTGCCTCAGGTTCCGCCTGGCCCGGTTCCGCCGGTTCGGGCGACGCCTCGATCTGCGTCAAGGTACGGCGCACCGCCGCTGCGACATCATCCCGCAGGGCGTGAAGCAACTGACGCCGGTGGGCCAACGCGAGTTCTCGGCGCGCAATCTCGCCAAGGAGCGCCGCCTCGTCCTCGCCGAAGGCGGTCTTGGCGCTTTCGAGCATCTCGATGCCGCGCGCGCCGAACTCGTCGAGAAGCGCCAGCAGCACCTGCTGCTGCTCCTGCTCGGCTGCGACCAGCGCTTCCGCGTCGCGCAGCGCCTGCGCGGCCGCGTCGAACTGGCTCGAAAGCTCCCTGAGCTGCTGCTCCCGGGCCTCCTGCGCCGCCAGGGTCTCACGTTCGAGCGCCTCGAACAAGGCGACGGTGGGACGCCTGCGATAGCCCAGAAAAGCCCGCCGCAGCGCAAGTTCCATGTCCCCACCACCCCTTGGCCCGCTTCACGTTAATAAAGCAGATCGCGTAACAACCATACAGCGATTTGCCTTTGCGATCTATTCTACTTCATTCGTCAAATACCTGCAGCACTTTCCTCGCGTGGCAGAACGGCCCCCGTCCACGCCGACCACTTGCCCCGCGGTCAGTCCCGGCGACGCGCCAGGGCAATGAAGTAGACCGGCTGGTCCCAGGAATCCTGCCGGTACGCGGTCGACAACGGAGCCGGCAAGACCGGTCCCTGACTCGACACCGTCCGGGAGACGGCTCCGAAGACGTGCCGGGCGGCGGCGTTTAGGCCGAGCGGCTGCAGCATGTTTCGCGCTGTCCGCAGAAGGCGGAGCCCGAACGTCATCGGCATCTGGCTGTAGAGCCCACGGATCTCGAAGTGGGCCTCGAGCAGGGCGCGAAACTCGCTGAGCGCATACTCGCGCAGGTGGAACGGGTTGTGCGTATTGGCCGTCGGCGGTGTGTTGGGGCCGGGCGCCAGCCGGTTCGGCGTCGAGACGATGTACGTGCCGCCTGGCTTGAGGACGCGCGCCACCTCCGCCACGCACCGCTCGGGTTCGGGCACGTGCTCGATGGTCTCGAAGGACACGACCGCGTCCACAGCGCCGTCCGGCAGGGCGAGAGAGCACGCGTCGCTCGCGGCGAACGAGAGCTGCGCCGCCTTGTACTTGCCTGCGGCAAAATCCACGATGCCCGGGTCGATGTCGACGCCCAGCACGCTCGCGGCGCCCGCCTCCGCCATCATGTACGAGCCGTAGCCCTCACCGCAGGCGAGGTCCAACACGTGCCTACCACCGACAAACCGGCAGGCGAATGCGTAGCGGCCATAATGCGTGGGAGCCATATCGGCCGGAGCGATCCCGGGCAGAAAGCGCTCACCCGTAAACCGCGGGGCATCGTCCCGCGGAACATCTCGCGTCGCCATGTCATCCTCCGTGCGGAAACGTGGAGGGCAGGGGGCTTGTGCGCCGAATGGACGGGGCCATATGCCGGCTGTTCGCCAACTGGTGCGCCAAACCTCCCAGGGGCCGCGACGCGAATGTTCCCGTGCCCCGGGCCACGACCGCGGCCAAGCCGAACAATGCCGGCCTCCGCTCGCTAGCGGTAGCTGTAGGTTACCTGCACCGACACCTGCACCTGCTGGTTGCCTGTGGCGATGGGCGTCGAGGCGGCTGCCTTCGCAAGCGAGAACGCGATCGGTTGAGGCGCCTGGGTGCTCGTGAGGCGCACGCTGCGCACGCCGCCCAGGGTGACGCCCAGTTCCTTGGCCTCGGCGAGCGCCTGGCGCTTCGCGGCCTTGATGGCCGCCTGCACGGCCTGCTCCTGTCCGGCGTTCGGGTCCGCGGTCGTCAACTGCAGTCCGTTCAGTTGATTGGCGCCGGCCGCGGTCGCCGCAGTGACCACCGCACCAAGCCTCGCAAGGTCCCGTGTGCTCACGGTGAACTGCTCCTGCGCCTGGTAGCCCTGCTGTTGGCCGTTCGGTCCGTAGTTCTGGCTGAGGTTCAGGTTGGACGTTTGTACGTCCGCCGCCTGAACGCCATCCTTGCCGACCGCCCGCAGTAGGCTCGACGCCACCGCCGAAAGCTTCTGCAGGGCGGCCGGGGCTGTGTCGGCCGTCTCTTGCGCGCCGAGATTGATCTGGGCCTCGTCCGGCTTGACCCACGAGGTACCGGTGGACGTCACCGTCAGCTGCCCCTGCGACACGCCGGACGCGCTTCGCGCTCCTCCCCCCGCCAGAAAGCCGATGCCGAGCACCACGCAGAGCACCACCAGGGCGAGCACCGCCTCGGACCACCGCGGCCAGCTCATCTCGAGCCCTCCCCTCGCCATCGCCGTGAGTACACCGATGGATGCCCAGTGTGACGCTACGGGCTGAGGCGCACCGTCTTGATCGGCGTCCAGCCGCCGGCAGGCCCAGGCGCCAGGAGTTCAAGCTCCGGGGTGCCTTCAGGCACCGGGTCGAACAGCAGCGACGCCTGATAGCCACCGGGCACGCGACGCACGGTGCGATGGACCGGACGCTGTGCGCCCTGTGGGCTCGCAAGCGCGATCGCCTTGGCCGCCGCAGGCGTCGGGACGACGAGGTTCGCCGCAACCCCGCGCTCGCCGAGATCGAGAGAAATAAGGCGCACGCCGGGAAGGCCCGTCGCCTGGCCATCCCGCGCAAGACGCAACCGGCCCTCGGCCGCGGCTCCCGGCGGCATGGGCAGCAGCACCGCCAAGCCGTACCTGCGGGGCAACCGGTACCATCCGGGCGCGAGCCCGCTGAACCGCAGCAGTTCCACGCCGCGGCTCGCGCTGGCCGAAATCCTTCGCTCATGGCCTGTGAGGTCGTGAACGGCGACCGAACCTCCGACCGGAGCCGCCGGGGCGGACAGCGCGAGCACGTCGTCCGCGAGCCAAACGGGGCGCACCTTCACCTGCCCGAGGTCACCGCCCAAGATGATCTGGACCGGGGCTCCGTGCGCATCCGTGGTCCCCAGCACGGCGGTGCCGTGCAGCGTCTTGGCCGGCTTCGGCGTGGCGGAGGGAGCCGCCGTCGCGAAGGCAACGCTGGTGTGTAGAGCGCCACGCTGGGAAACCGCTGCCACGCTGGGCGTCACAATGCTCACGGCCACAGGGGCGGGCAGCCTTGCCAGGAGCAGCGCAAGCAGGGCTGCCGCGGCCGCACCCGGCCACGCCCAGGCGGCGCGGCCGCTGCGGGAGGGTGGCATGAGCCGCGCAAGAAAGGCGTCCTCGTCCTCGGGCCATTCCGGGTCGCCGAGCTCGCGGATGGCCTGCGCGAGGTCCAAGGCGTCGGCCACAATCGGGTCGTCGGACGGCAACAGGGCCTCGCCCAGGGCGAGCCGATCCAAGGCGGCGTCGATCACCCGCAGGCGACGGTCCTCGTCCATGCTCACCCCTCCCCTCCCGCCGTTTCCGCCGCCAGCATGCCGCGCAGACGGATCAGGGCACGATACTGCAGCGCTCGCACCGCCTCGGGCGTGCGTCCGAGCTCGCGACCGGCCTCCGCCGCGCTCTGGCCCTCGATCAGCCGGAGTTCCAGCACCCTGCGCTGGTCCGGCTCGAGCGCGCCGAGGGCCGACCTGAGCCGCTGGGCTTCCTCGCTCGCGAGCAGATGCTGCTCAGCCGAGGGACCCGGGTCCGCTCGCCGCTCCTCGGTGAGCTCGACCGCAGGATGGCGGTGGCTGTCGCGCAGCCGGTTGCGGCAAAGGTTCAAAGCGATCGTGCGCAGGTAAGGCCCGAGGCGTTCGCCCTCGAACCGATCGATTTGGCGCCAGAAGCGCAGGAACGTCTCCTGCGTCAGATCTTCCGCCTCCGCGCGGTTGCCGAGGCGGCGGTAGACGACGCGGTACACCGCCTGCCAGTGCAGGCGGCACAGTTCCGCGGCCGCATCGCGAGCGCCGGCCTTCGCACGGCGGATCAGGTCGCCTTCCTCCATCGTCTTGCCGTGTCACCGCCGATCGATGAACACCTTCATGCCGCCTGCGTGACGTTCGGCAGGAATCCACCCGCCGTCAGCGGAATGCCATGTCCTGATATCGCGCCACAGAGCGCTTCCGCGGACCGCGGAACAACTCCTGCCGCAGCGTGCGGCCATCGCGGGAGGACGACCTTGAGAAAGCCGGACTACGATGACGTCATCGAACGCCTGCATGCGGTAGCGGACGACTACGGCGGCCAGTTGACGCAGTACGCCGAAGCGGACGGTTACCCGCTCTACCACCTCGATCTGCCCGGCCCGGAGGGCGCTCCGCGTTTTCTCCTGTCGGCGGGCATCCATGGCGAAGAACCCGGCGCCACCACAGGCTTTCTCGCCTGGAGCGAACACGATCTCGCCAAGTGGCTGCACATCTTTCACATCGAGGCGTTTCCCTGCCTCAATCCTTGGGGCTTCGAGCGGGGCATCCGCTACGACGCCGTGGAGCGGGACCTCAACCGCTGCTTCAAGGACGACCCCGCGCCGCCGGCCGTTCAGATGGTGCGCCGCCTGACCGAGGGCAAGCGCTACGCCATGGCCGTCGACATGCACGAGGATTGCGACTACTACGGCTTCTACGTCTACGAGCGGCTCGAGCGCGGACCGAACGTCGCACCCGCGCTGCTGCAGCGCATCGCCCTCGAGGGCCCTCTCTCCTACGGCGAGGAGGGCGACGAGCCGCCCATCGAGCAGGGGCTCGTCCGCATGCAGTGGCCGAAGGACAAGACGCTCGTGCAGCTGGCGGCCGAGCGCCCGAAGTGGCCCCTCGCCTTCTACCTCTACCATGTGGCGGACCACGTCATCACCGTGGAGACCCCAGGCCTGCAGCCGCTCGACGTACGCGTGCGCATGCAGCGGGCGGCGGCCGAGACGGCTCTCTCCTTCACCCAGCGGCGGCTAGGCCTTTAAGATAAGGGCAGGGCCGTTTCGCTCGGTTCAATACTTCCGCAAATGTATCGACACAGGATCGCAGCACGTTCCACGTTGACCTGGAGGTGGCTCCCATGACCATGTCCCCGGACGGCTGGCCCCTGGCGGAACCCTACAAGACGAAGATGATCGAATGGATTCGCCTGCTCGAGCCCACGGAGCGCGAAGCGGCCCTGCGGCGCGCCGGCTACAACCCCTTCAAGCTGCTGGCCCAGGAAGTCTACATCGACCTCCTGACCGACTCGGGCACGTCCGCGATGAGCCAGGAACAGTGGGGCGCCCTGATGCGCGGCGACGAGTCGTACGCCGGTTCCGTGAGCTTTCAGGAGCTGGAGCGCTCGGTTGGGGACGTGCTCGGCTTCCCGCTGGTCCTGCCCACCCACCAGGGTCGCGCCGCGGAACACGTGCTCTTCCGCGCGCTCGCCCACCCGGGCGACATCGTGCCGAACAACCTGCACTTCGACACGACGAAGGCCCACGTACTCACGGCGGGAGCCACGCCGCTCGATATCGTGATCAAGGAAGGCGAGGACCCGGAAGGCGACTACCCATTCAAGGGCAACCTCGATCTCGAGCGTCTCGAGGCACTCTTGCGCGATCAGGGCGACCGGGTGCCCGTCGTCATGGCCACGGTCACTTCGAACAACAACGGCGGCCAGCCGGTGTCGCTCGAGAACCTGCGGGCCGTGAGCGAGATCGCCCACCGCTACGGCAAGCCCTTCTTCCTCGACGCGGCGCGCTTCGCCGAGAACGCGTACCTGATCCAGCAGCGCGAGGCGGGCCAGGCGTCGCGCAGCGTCGGGGAGATCGCGCGCGAAATGATGTCCTACGCCGACGGCTGCACGATGTCCGCCAAGAAGGACCCCATGGTGAACATCGGCGGCTTCGTCGCGCTCCGCGACGAAGACCTCTACCGCCGCCTGCGTGACTTCGGCATCCTCTACGAGGGTTACGCCACCTACGGCGGACTGGCCGGCCGCGACCTCGCCGCCCTCGCCCAAGGCATCCGGGAGGCGGTCTTCGAACCGCACCTGAGCTACCGCGTCGCGCAGGTAGCACAGTTGCACGCCACGCTGCGCGAGGATGGCATACCGGTGATGTCGCCTGCCGGCGGCCACGGCGTCTACATCGACGCCGGCCGCATGTTCGATCACCTCGGGCGCGACGTGTTCCCGGGCTGGGCGCTCAGCGTCGAGCTTTACCGGGAGCGCGGCATCCGCTGCGTCGAGATCGGCACCGTGCTGGCCGGACGCGACCCAGGTACCGGGGAGCACGACTACCCGCCGCTCGATCTCGTGCGCCTCGCGATTCCGCGCCGCGTTTACAGCCAGGCCCACCTGCAGCAGGTGGCCGAAGCCGCGCGCCGGATTCTCCTGCGACGGCACGACGTGCCGGGCTACCGCTTCACCTACGAGCCACCGACGTTGCGTCATTTCGCGGCCGAATTCGCGCCGCTTGGCTGACGGCCGCCAGCCCTGCCGCACGTCCCCTGCGTTCCGTGCCGCGTGGCGGCAGAGACTGTCGCCTGAGGAGGTATGGAGGCATTGGCGAAACTCATGAGCGACAGGCTCCGTGCCCAACTGGGCCAGCGGCTGGGCGTGAACGAGGAACTCGTGCGACGTGAAGGCTGGGGGGCGATCCCCACGCGCACGTGCGGCTCGCTCGTGCGGGCCGCGGTCGAGGTGGCCGAAGAATCCATGCGGCAAAGGCAGCCGCGTCGCTAGTCTCTTTCGCGACCCGGGCGGGGCCGTCTTGCGGACGGTCCCGCCTTTTGTGTCAATATGGTAGCGTGAGATCGAAGCCGCTTGTTGTATGGCCGCAATGTATTTGGTATATTCTGGATCACCGCCGTGATCGCCTGTCCGTGCCCGGCCGAGGGCGGGTGGCCCTGCAGGAATTCCACTGTCGGACGTTGCAATGGGTCCCCCACGGGAGAGGATGTCGCAATGCCGCGTAAGCGCTCGCACGACCGCGAAGAGAAAATTCTCGCCTTCATCCGGGAAAGCACCGAGGAGCAGGGCTATCCGCCTTCGATCCGCGAGATCTGCCAGGCGGCCGGTCTCAAGTCGACATCGACGGTCCACAGCTACCTGCAGCGGCTGGAGCAGTCCGGGCTCATCCGCCGCAATGGCCAGAAGAGCCGGACGATCGAGCTCGTGGGCGAGCGTCCCCGCCTGGTTCGCCTCCCGCTGGTCGGCAAGGTTGCGGCCGGCAAGCCGATCCTGGCGGAGGAGCTGCGAGAGGGGGACGTCACGCTGCCGGCCGACCTGGTCGGACCGGGCGAGCACTTCCTCCTGCGCGTGCGCGGCGACTCCATGACCGGTCGTGGCATCTTCGACGGCGACCTCGTGATCGTGCGCCAGCAGAGCTCGGCGGAACGCGGCTCGCTCGTCGTCGCCCTGATCGATGGCGAGGCGACCGTGAAGCAACTCGAACGCGACGGCGCAGCCTGGATTCTGCGCGCGGCGAATCCCGCCTACCCCGACATGCGCCCGCGCGACCTCAGCATCGTCGGCCGCGTCGTAGGGCTCTTGCGCATGTACAGCGCGGCGCAGGCCATGCGCTGATCCAGTGGTTTCCGCCAAGGGGCCGCCGGGCCAGATGCCCGCGGCCCCTTCGTCATGTCCGCGATGGCTCGGCCACGCTTCGTGGCCGTGACGCTTCCCTACGCGTCCTGCTCTGGTGCGCCCGCACCTGCGGCCACGTTGGCAATGCCAAACCATCGGGTCCAGCTTCAGGCAGCAGGGAAGTTCCGGTGTTCACCGGGCGCGTGCGAAGTATCCTGGGAACCGGAGGCGGTGCGATGCGTCCAAAGGCGATACTTCTCGCGGCAGTGGCGGGTGTGTTCTTCCTTGGCGGCTGCGGCCAAGCACCACCAACACCCGAAGCCGCTGTGAGGCAGTTTATGGGGCCGGAAAGCCACCCCGTCTTCCTCGGCGAGGATTTGCCGTTGCAGGGCGGTCAACTCGCCGTGTTCTACAAACTCTCGGGATCGACAGCGTACTCCGTTGTTCGGAGGCAGTCCGCGGGATGGCGTGAGCTTGGCAGCGGCTCCGGCTTCGGGTCGACGGCCGATTGCGGTTGGGCGGCCTCCTCACGCGATGGAGCGACCTACATTGCCGGGCAGTTTTCCGGTACCCCCTTGCCGTATTCGGTGCATGTGACGGCCGCCCACACGTTCCGGACCGGCCTTAGCGAGAACCTGTCCATGTACGTTCCTGTCGACGGCCATGGCTTTTGGGCCGTCCGCCTGCCCTTCAATTCCGGCAACGTGCCCATCCTGGGTCTCACGCATCACGGAACCGTCCGCTGCAACTGACGTGGGCCGTCGCCAGGCCCTCTTGGCCGCAAGACTGTCTCGCGATGGCTGACGTCGGTCGTCAGCACGGAATGGACAGCTAAAGAGAACCCACCATCCACCAGCGCGCGGACCTGTTAGCCGGTCGGATGTGTGGGCGGCGGCCCCGAGGACGCATGCCATACGTCGCGACCAGGGGAGACGAGTGGCCGCCACTCCACTTATCCCAGCAGTTCTCGAGGTGTCACATCGGCCCGTGCGCAACCGCGCACGGGCCGACCTGTAATCCGGGGGTCCGCTCTCGACGTTGGCCCGGACACGGTCGCCCTGGGCGGGCTAGCGCATGCACCTCCTGCATAAGGTGCGACGCGGGGTCGGACAGGGGCGTAGCCGATCGGCGCCGCAGGTCCCCCCTGGCCACCGGACAACCCGCGCCAACCCCCGCTTGCCGCATAGGCTGGGAGGACGGTCCGATTCCGGCCACCCGAGGTGTCGCCTCGGGGATGCCCGCCTCCCTGCCCCCCCGCGACCCACCCCACGGCATCCCGGTTTGACTTTGCCCAGGCCCACATGAGGAAGCGACCCGCAGATGAACCAAGAGGTGTCCGTGACGTCCGAGATCGGTCTCCTGGAGGCCGTCGTCGTGCACAGGCCGGGCAGGGAGATCGACAACCTGACCCCCGACGCCATGACTTCCCTGCTCTTCGACGACATCCCCTACCTCCCCGCCATGCAGCGGGAGCACGACCGTTTCGTCGAGGTCCTGCTGCAGCGGGGCGCCCAGGTGCTCTACCTCAAGGACCTCGTACGCGACTCGCTGCGGGACGAAGCGGTGCGCGACGCCTTCCTCGACCAGTTCCTTCGGGAGAGCGGCGTGCAGGAGACGCGCGTGTTCTCGCGTCTCAAGGCGCATCTCCTCTCCCTGGCCACGGCGGACCTCGTGGAGACGCTGATGGCCGGCGTGGCACGGCGCGACCTCGCCGAAGGCAGCCGCGAGCATCTGAGCGACCTCGTGGCCGACCAGTCGCTCTTCCATCTCGAACCGATACCGAACCTCTACTTCACCCGGGACCCCGCCGCCGTGATCGGGCAGGGGCTGTCGCTCAGCAGCATGCGCTGGCCGGCGCGCCGGCGCGAGACCCTGCTCATGCAGCTGGTGGCCGAGCACCACCCGCTCTTCCGCGATCTGCCCATCTGGTTCGACCGTGGGCACGTCGCGCCGATGGAGGGCGGCGACCAGCTCGTCCTGTCGCCCGAGGTGCTCTTCGTGGGCATCAGCGAGCGCACGTCGGCCGACGCCGTCGAACACCTGGCGCGCCGCCTGCTCGCCGCCCCCGGCACCATGCGCACGGTGGTGGCGGTCGAGATCCCGAAACTGCGCAGCAGCATGCACCTCGACACCGTCTTCACCCAGGTGGACCTCGACAAGTTTACGATCCATCCCGACGTGCTGGCGGGCGGCAGACGCCTCGGCCTCTTCGTCCTGGACAGGGGCCCTGACGAGGAACTGCGCATCCGTCCCCACGACGACATCCAGTCCCTGCTGAAGTCCCTGCTGCACCTGCCGGAGGTGGATCTGATCCCCTGCGGCGGCGGCGACCGGGTCGCGGCGTCGCGCGAGCAGTGGAACGACGCCTCCAATACGTTCGCCGTGGCGCCGGGAGTCGTGCTGGCCTACGACCGCAACACCATTTCGAACGCCGTGCTTCGCCGCCACGGTGTCGAGGTGATCGAGATCCCGAGTTCCGAGCTCAGCCGCGGCCGCGGCGGTCCGCGCTGCATGAGCATGCCGCTGCGACGGCGCCCCATCGCCGCAAGGTGCTAGGAAAGGTGGTCCCCGCATGGGTTTGAACCTGCTCGGCCGCAGCATCCTCGAACCCGCCGACCTCAGTCCGGAGGAACTCGACTACATCCTCGATCTCGCCGACGAGCTCAGGCTGCTCAAGGCAGCCGGCAACCTCAGGCC
>JAJZIE010000047.1 GCA_021810725.1 Bacillota bacterium
CGGCAACTTCTCGCTCGCGTTCGCCGTGGCCGCGGCCATGCTGGTGATCGCCCTGCTCCTGACCCTCGGTCTCGCGGCCCCGGGTCGGCCAGGGGGAGCGGGAGACCCCAAACCTCCTCGCATCGCGCCAGAGGGAGGCAGCGCGCCGTGAACAAGCGACTCGTCGCCGCCATGGCGATCCCTCTGCTCCTCACGGGCTGCGGCACCATTCAGGGACATCCTTCGCAGCGCCCGAAAACCCGGGCGAAGGCCGTCCGGTCGCTCTTCCCCCCGGCCGCGGCCAGCCTTGCGACCTACAACGCCGTCACGTTCCCCACAAGCTTCCCGCAGCGACCCGCGCTGACATCGGTGCGCATGAACAGCCAAAGTTCCGGCTGGGCCATCCTGCAGCTTCTGCACGGCACCGCGGTGGCGCACACGACAGACGGTGGCGCCACGTGGTCGACTTTGCTCGTGACAGACAAGCCGGCCACCCAGATCGACTCGCCTTCCGCCGACACCGCCTTCGTCCTCGAGAACGGCTGCCTTCAGGGCACGTGCACCGCCACGACCGTGCTGGCCACCTTCGACGGCGGGCACACCTGGCAGACGATCTTCTCGAGAAGCCACTTCAGCGCGACGTCGATCAGTTTTCCGGCCCCTGGCGTCGGCTTCATCTCCGGCAGCCTTGCCGGCACCGCCACCACCGGCGAGATCTACGCGACGACGGACGGCGGCTTCACCTGGACGATGCGTCAGACGCCGTGCGCCTACGCTGGCACGAGCGGGCAGGCGATCTCATTCCTGAACCAGGGGCAGGGTGCGCTGCTCTGTGGTGGGCCACCGAGCGCTGGCGAGCAGCCCAAGACGTTCTACACGACGTCGGACGGCGGTCGGGACTGGACACTGGTGTCGGCCGCCCAGGGTGGCATCGCGTCGCTGAGCGGGCTGCCGCTTTCCGGCTACGTCCACAGCATGTTCTTCCTGAGCCGCGACACTGGCTTCATCGGTCTCGACCGCGGCGGCATCTACATGACGCGCGACGGCGGGGCCTCCTGGCAGGCGGTCTTCGGCCTGCCGCTGCCGACGGCCAGCGGGCAGGCCTTCTCGGTGGGCTTCAGCGACAGCGAGCACGGCTGGCTCGTGGCCGGCGACGGCCCGCCGCTCTATACGACGGCGGACGGCGGCCTCACCTGGCAGCTCGTCTACCCGCCCCTCAGCCCGAGCACGGCGATCTCCTTCCTGTCGAGCCAGTTCGGCTACGCGGCAGGCTGGACGTACGACGGCGCGACGGTGATGCGGACCACAGACGGGGGCACCACCTGGACCGCGACGGGCAACGCGCCCGTCTCCCTGACGGCTCTCGAGGTGCTCGGCCCGAGTGAACTCCTGGCCCTTGGTCAGGCAGACCTCTATCTGTCCCTGGACGGCGGGCGCACATGGCGGATGACGTCTTTCGCCCACGGCTGGTACCCGGCCGCATTGGGCATGGCGTCGCCCGAAAGGGGCTGGGTGATCGGCTACAGCCCGGCGTCGGGCAGGCAGCTCTTCGGCACGCGCAACGGCGGCGCCACCTGGCAGAGCCTTCCGACGCCGTTTGTGCCGGGCGCCGTCGTTCCCTTGGGCGGCGAAGAAGTCCTCGCCACCGGGACGCCGACCCTCCCCGAACTTTTTCTCAATCCAGACGAGCGGGCGCGCAGGCCGACCCGGCTCGTCGCCACCACGCCCTACCTCTGGCGGAGCAGCGACGGCGGCGTGCGCTGGACCCCGCTCGCCCTGCCGGACTGGACAGCGCAGCAGGGCGTGCCGGTGGGCATGCGCGTCGGGCCGGACGGCCTGGTCTGGCTCTGGTCCGGCGCGAACATCTGGCTGAGCGCGAACAATGGCGAAAGCTTCAGGCGCATCGCGTTCCACCAGATCGGCGAACTCGGCGACGTGAGCTTCACAAGCACGCAGGACGGCTGGCTCCTGACGACGACGGGGGCCCTCTATATGACGAACGACGGCGGTCTCGCCTGGCAGGAGATCGCGAGCAGCGTCAGCTTCTAGCCTCTTCGCAGAGGACGTAGCGATCGGCCCAGGCCTTGGCGTCCGGCATGCCGCAACGCACGACGCGTCGCGCGGCGCGGTGGTAGTCGTATTCGGTGCGTCGCAGTTCCACGTCCTCGCCGAGGAACGCCCAGTAGGCGCCTGGCTGGTCGCCTTCCGGCATGCCGATGCTGCCCGGGTGGACAAGCAGCCGCCCGTCCTGGCGCTCCTTGCCCTGGCCGTGGCCGTTGCCGACCACGATCACCTCGCCGCCCGGAGGGATGCGCTGCCCTGGGGTGGCCATGCTCGGATAGAAGTACACCTCACCGAGGTCTTGCATCAGGAAGCGCGCCTCGGCAGGCAAGTCATGCAAGTAATCGCGCTGATGCCGGGTGATGCGTCCTGCCGCCCAGCGCACCAGCGGGTCGAACGCGTCGAGCTCGCTGTGATGTTTCGCCATGAGCAGGTCGTAGCAGTTCACGAGGGCACGGTCGGAGGCCCCTTGCAACGCCACCACCCAGTCTCCGAGGGCCATCAGGATATCGAGGGTATCCGCCGGCAGAGGCCCGGCCGCGATGTCGCCGCCGACCACCACCTTGTCGGCCCCAACCTTGCGCGCGGCTTGCAATGCGGCCTCGAGGGCGGGCAGATTGGCGTGGATGTCGTAGAACGCGGCAATCATCATGCGGATCTCCTCCTCGGTGCAAGCGATTGCGGCGACTGCTGTGAAACGTTTCTCGAGGTCGGCGGCGATCCCTGCCTTCGGTTCCATCGCCTGCGTTGACGGGAATGCGGCCGAGCGGCTACGCTCTTTCTGTCGAACGACATGCGACAGGAGGCTGGACATTGAATCTCATTCGCCTCGTGCCGAAGAGCGCCGGCGAGGCCGCGTCCGAGCACGACTGCGGCTGCGGGGGCCACGAGCACGATCACGAAGCGGGCGGTTCCTGCGGTTGCGGCGGCCACGGTCACGAGCACGGCCACGGCGAGGGCTGCGGCTGCGGTGGACACCACGACCACAGTCACTAGATAAAGGCTTGCCAGGCGGTCATCGCGCATGCGGTGCCCGCCTCCTTTGTTCGCAAGAGTCCTCTAGTCCCGTTCGGCCGCGATCCCGCGCAAAATGCCCTCGAGCACCAGACCCGCGTCTCCCTCGGGATGGCTCAGGGCCTCGGCGAGCGCTCCCCGCCAGGCCGCGAGCAGCACGGGCGCCACCGCGGCGGGCCCCCATGGCCACAGCGTATGCAAAAACGCCGAGATCGCCGCGTCGCCCGCGGGCCCGCTCTGCGCGAAGAAGTTTGCCGTACCCTCCGACTGCACCTGGTCCCATGCCGCCATGAGCGCGGCGCGCACCGCCCGCGGGCCAGGTGCCATGCCGGCAGCCGCTTCCCGCATGCGGTCCAGGAGCCTGCCCTCCTGTCGGGCGTGAACCTCGCGGTAGAGACCGGGCTTGCCGCCGAAGTGGTGATAGAGCGCGCCGGTCGTGACACCTGCCGAGGCGCACAGCTCGTGAACCCCGACGCGCTCGTACGGCGTCTTGCTGAAAGCGTTGGCGGCGGCCGCCAGGATGCGTTCCCGGGCAGAGGATCCATTGGCGTCCATGGGCTTAGCATAACACGATTACGTCACTACGTAATCGTGTTATGGCAGACGGCTGACCCTGGGGCCCTCAGCGCGTCCCCCGCGCCGCTGCCTCTCGCCGCAACCGGGCCACGATACCGTCGAGCTCGTCTTCAAGCTTCTTGCGCTCGGCTGTCCCGGCGGAGGCGAGGCGGGCCGTGAGCTCCGCCATGCGCATGCGCAAAAGGTCCGGCTCGGGGGGCGCCTCGGTCTCCCGCGCGGGCCGGATCTCCAGCGCGCGCGTGGCGACGCCCTCGCGGAACAGCCGGTCGTGGGAAGCGAAGAGCACGCTGCCTGGGTAGACGGCGAGCGCGGACTGCAGCGCTTCCCGACCGACCAGATCGAGGTGGTTTGTGGGCTCGTCGAGCAGCAGGATGTCCGCGCCGCGCACGAGACAGCGGCAGAACTGCAGGCGCACCCGCTCCCCCGGGCTCAGGCGCGAAACGCTCTGAAGGGCCGTCTCGCCCCGGAGGTGGAAGTGGCCGAGCAGCGTGCGGGCGATCGAGCTGTCGGGGGCGCCGGCCGCGAACATCGCGTCGAGCGCCGTAAGGTTGCCCGGCAGGGGCTCCTCCTGCTGCAGGAAGAAGAGCCGCGCACGCGGATGCAAGGCCAGCGCGCCGCTGAGGCGTCCCGGCGGCGGCGGCCCTTCACCACCCGCCGCGGCGATCAGCGCCATAAGCGTCGACTTGCCGCTGCCGTTCGGGCCGACAAGGGCAAGCCGCTCCCCCCGGCCAAGATCGAGCGTCAAGGGCCCGACAGTCGCCGCGGAGGCGCCACGGTACGTGTAGGCGACGTCCTGCAGGCGCAGCAGCGTCGGTGGCAGGTCGCGCGGCGGCATGAACGAGAACGAGAGCGCGGGTTCCTGCCAGGGTTTCTCGACCCGTGCCGCCTCGTGGCGGCCAAGTCTGCCCTCTGTGGCCATCGCCTTGTGCATCAGCTGCGCGGCCCGCCGCTTTGCGCCCGGATTGCGCTCCCCGGCATCCCTGTGGGCCTTCTCCGCCCAGTTGCGCTGGCGCGCGGCGGCAACGCGCAACCGGTCGCGCTCCGTGCGCCAGGATTCGTGCGCGTGGGTCTGCGCGGCGGTCTCCGCCGTCACCTGTGCCTGGTACTGCGCGTACCCGCCGTCGAACTTGCGCAGGCGGCCGTGGGCGATCAGAAACGTGCGCTCCGCCAGCGCGTCGACGAAGGCGCGGTCGTGGCACGCGAACAGGATGGCGCCCTGGAACGCCCCCAGGGCACGTTCGAGCCACGCGAGTCCCTCGGCGTCGAGATGGTTCGTGGGCTCGTCGAGCAGGAGGAGATCGGGACGCCGCTCTAGGGCGCCCGCGATGCGCCGGCGCATGCGCTGTCCGGAGCTCAAGGCGTCCTCTGCCCGTGGCGGCGCCTGCTCGATGTAATGGACGCGACTCAGGTCCTCGAAGCGGATAAGCCCGGCGCTCGGCTGCAGCTCGCCCAAGAGGACGCGCAGAAGGGTGGACTTGCCGCAGCCGTTCTCGCCCAGGAGCGCGACGCGCTCACCCTTCTTGATCTCGAAGGAAACGTTGGACAAAAGCTCTCGGTCCCCGAAGGACACGCAAAGACCGCGCACAACCAACATGGCAGCTTCCTCCCGGGTCGCGGGGACGTCCCCGCCTGTCCATCCCGGGCGCCAGCGCGCCGGGATGCTAGGTGCGAGCAGCGATCTTGCGCATGTCAACCTCCAGGGATGCGGATACGCGGAGTATAGCACAGAGCCGGCCGCAGGACCCGCTCTGCAGGAAAGCGGAACTCGGCGCACGAAGGGGAGCCGGACCTGCACGAGGGAGGGAACGGCTTGGCGGAGGTCTTTCTGCGCTCCATGAGCGACGACGAATACCATTCGTGGTACGACAAGGCGGTCCGCGAGTACGGCGAGGGCCATGCAGCGAGCGGCAATATCACGCTGGCGGAGGCCCGGGAGATGGCCGCCAAGGAGTTTGCGGACCTGCTTCCCCAGGGGCCCGAGACGGCCGGCCAGCACCTTTTCACGATCACGGACGCGGCGAGCGGCGCAAGCGTCGGCATGATCTGGTTCGCGGAGCGGGGCGCGCCACAGGTGCCCCACGCGTTCATCTATGACCTCATCATCTGGGAATCCGAGCGCGGCAAGGGCTACGGCAAGGCGGCGATGCTGGCGATCGAGCCCGAAGTGCTCGCCCTTGGCCTGCACCGCATCGCCCTGCACGTCTTCGGCAGCAACCAGACCGCGATCGGGCTGTACGAGCACACCGGCTACGAGACGACGAACCGGATCATGGCAAAAGACCTGTAGGCGCGGCCCCGACTCTGGAGCCGCGAAGGAGGCGCTCCTTGACCCAAGCGTTCGCGCACGGCTTCCTGCTGGCGTTTGCCCTGATCCTGCCGCTCGGTCCGCAGAACACGTTCGTCCTGACGCAAGGCGCAACGCAGCCGCGCTGGCGCCTCGTGCTGCCGATCGTGATCACGGCGGCGCTCTCCGATACGGCCTTGATTGGGCTTGCGATCGGCGGCGTTTCGCTCGTGGTCCTGGCGATCCCGGCGCTGCGCGTCGTCCTGAGCGCCGCCGGCGTGCTGTTCCTCGCCTACATGGGTTACAAGACGTGGTCGGCCCGCACGGATGTCGGGCAGGACGAAACGCTGGGCGAGCCTTGGACGCTGCAACGCAAGGTGCGCCACAGTCTCGCGGTCTCTCTGCTCAACCCGCACGCGATCATGGACACGGTCGTCGTGATCGGCGGCGGCGCCGCGATCTATGGCACGATGGCGGATCGCTGGGCTTACGCGATCGGCGTGACCCTCGTCTCCTGGCTCTGGTTCTTCGGCCTCTCCCTCGCGGGGCGCGTTCTTTACCGCGCGGCGCGCGGCGACGGCGCCCATCGCAGGCTCGACAGGGCCTCGGCCGTGCTGATGTGGGCGATCGCGGCACGCTACGCCTTCCAGCTCGCACGGTCCGTCGTCTCCTGAGGCGCCGCATCACGGCCATGTCCGAAAACCGCCAGCGCCTTGGCCGCAGATGCGGCAGAATGGCCTCATGATGAACGCCGAACTCTGCTACCGCATCGTTCAGACCCGCGACCGGCGTTACGACGGCGTCTTCTATGTCGGGGTCGCGTCGACCGGCATCTATTGCCGCCCGAGCTGTCCGGCCCGCACGCCGGCGCCGGCCCAGGTGCGCTTCTACCAGACCGCCGCCGCGGCGCAGGCGGCCGGATACCGCGCCTGCAAGCGCTGCCGGCCGGACGCGACCCCGGGCTCGCCGGACTGGAACGTACGGGCGGATGCGGCTGGCCGGGCCATGCGCCTCATCCTGGACGGGGTCGTGGACCGCGAAGGCATCGAGGGCCTCGCGCGCCGTGTCGGCTACAGCCCGCGTCAGTTGCACCGCGTGCTGCTGGGCGAACTCGGCGCGGGGCCGCTCAGTCTCGCGCGGGCGCAGCGCCTGCACACGGCACGGGTACTGCTGCAGACGACGCGTCTGCCGATGGCGCAAGTGGCGTTCGCCGCTGGCTTCACGAGCATCCGCCAATTCAACGCGACGGTGCGCTCGGTGTTCGCGCAGACGCCGACCGAGTTGAGACAACGGAAGGAGCGGTGGAGCGAGGCGGGCCCTGAGAGTACCGTTCGTCTGCGCCTCGCCTACCGACCGCCGCTCGACTTCGAGTACGCCCTGCGATTCCTCCGAGAACGCGCCGTCCCGGGCGTGGAAGCGGTCGAGGACGGCGTCTACATGCGGGTCCTGGACCTGCCGCACGGGCTCGGTGTCGCCAAGGTGCGCCGGCCCGCAGAGGATGCGACCTATCTCTCGTGCGACTTGCGGCTCGGCGACATCCGGGATCTTCCCGCCGCCACGGAGCGCGTCCGCCGTCTCTTCGATCTCGACGCGGACCCGCAGGGGATCGGCGAGACGCTCCTCCGGGACCCTGTGCTCGGGCCGCTCCTGCGGGCGCGGCCGGGCCTTCGTGCCCTGGGCGCCGCGGATGGCCATGAGATGGCGATACGTGCGGTCCTCGGCCAGCAGGTGTCGGTGAGAGGCGCGCGCACCTTGGCGGGACGCCTGGCCCGGATGTATGGCGAGCCGCTCACGCAACCCCAGGGCCCCCTGACGCACGCATTCCCGTACGCTGCCCGCATCGCGGAGCTCGATCCCGCCACCCTTGCCATACCTCGGGCGCGCGCTCTGGCCCTCGTCGGACTCGCGGCGGCCCTGGCGAGCGGGACGGTACAGCTGGACCAGGGCTCCGATCGCGACGACGTGACGCGGCAGCTCCTGGCGTTGCGCGGCATCGGTCCCTGGACCGCGGCCTACATCCGCATGCGGGCCCTTGGCGACACGGACGCGTTCCTCCCGTCCGATCTCGGCGTCCGCAAGGCGCTGCGCCAGATGGGCTACGAGGGCGCCTGTGAGGAGCTGTCGGAAGGTTGGCGGCCCTGGCGGACCTACGCGGTGCACCACCTCTGGGCAAGCCTCGAATCCCCGGTCCCTAACCGCAGCGAGGAGATGACGCCGAGATGACGGAGAACGCGATGGGCATGGGTAGGCGCCCCTTCGCGACAGCGCAGCGGGACATCTGCTTCAGCGTGCTCGGGAGCCCCATCGGGGACCTATTGCTGCTGGGCGATGGCGTCGCCTTGACCGGACTCTACCTGGACCCGGACCGGGTCGCTATGGCGAGCGGCCTGCGCAACGCCGAGGAGCCGTTCCGCCTGGTACGCGAAGAGCTCGAGCGCTACTTCTCAGGTGATCTCCACCGCTTCACCGTACCGCTGGCCCCCCGCGGGACCGCGTTCCAGCTCCGTGTCTGGGCGGCGCTTCTCGCGATCCCCTTCGGTGAGACAAGAAGCTACGGCGAGATCGCCGCGGAGATCGGGCGACCCAAGGCTGTCCGCGCGGTTGGGCAGGCGAACGGCCACAATCCGATCTCGCTGATCATCCCCTGCCATCGCGTCATCGGGCAGGATGGCAGCCTCACCGGCTACGGCTGGGGCGTCGATCGCAAACGCTGGCTCCTGGCCCACGAGGGCGCGTCGCCGGCCTGAACCGTGCGGCGGGACGGACTGTGCCCGCCCCGCCGACGGCAGGCGCTGCCGCCTACGCTCGGGAACGCCCGCAGTACTCGGCGACTGCCGTCGCGTAGAAGGCGGCAAGGCCGGGGCGCAGCTTCTCGTACGTCTCGGTGAAGCGGCTGTCCGAGACCGCAAGGTCGCCAAGCCCGCGGAACATCTCGAGCGAGCACGCGTAGAAGCGCTCGTTGATGAAGCGGTGCATTCGCCCGACCGCCGCCAGCACCTCGGGGTCTCCCGGCTTGCGGTCCGCGAGGGCGGCGATTTCCCTCAGGATCGCCGTCTGCTCGGCGCCGATCGCCTCCCAATCGGCCTGGCCATAGCCTGCGGCGCGCTCCCGAGACTCCTTGTAGGCGGCCGTGTGGCCCCAGCGCTGGCGTGCCTCCTCCTCGTACTGCGCCGCGTCGAATCCGTCGAACCAGACGCGCTCTTCCACGCTGTTCCCCTCCTCCATGCCCTCGAGCGTCCTGTCCACAGCCCGGATCAGTCGCTCGATGCGATCCTTGCGGTGCGTCAGAAGCTCGCGGTGGTCCAGCAGGGCCTGCCTGCGATCGAAGTCCGGCCGATCGAGAATCTCCTTGATCTCCCCAAGACCGAAGCCGAGCTCCTTGAAGAACAGGACCTGCTGCAGCCGCTCGAGGTCGGAGCGGCCATAGAGCCGGTAACCGGCCTCGCTGCGCTCGCGCGGCCTGACGAGCCCGATGGCGTCGTAGTGGTGCAGCGTGCGGATGCTCACGCCCGCCAGGTCCGAGACCGCCTTCACGGTGTAGGCCACGTTCCGCCCCCTTTTTCACCGCCCGTCGACGCGTTGGCGCCGGCTCGCTTCGAAGCTACACCCTGACGTTGCGTTAGGGTCAAGAGCAGAGACAACGCCTTCGCGATCGGTCTCGGAACTGGCTCCCACTCGGGCCTCTGCCCGCGGACCAGAACCAATCCTCACGCTCGCGACGATCACATTCCTCGCCTGTAGGACATGAGAAAGGAGGGCGTTCGCTTCCCG
Organism: Bacillota bacterium; assembly: GCA_021810725.1. Classification (GTDB taxonomy): domain Bacteria; phylum Bacillota; class Sulfobacillia; order JAJZYS01; family JAJYTV01; genus JAJZQO01. Next base: position 9,686 of record JAJZIE010000047.1, read on the forward strand.
GGAGGCCGTGTCAGCGCCTAGGCGGCCCCGACTTGGGCGAGCACGACCACGACGATGGCCGCCAGGAACAGTGCAACGCCCGCCACGACTTCCCCGTAGCGCCCCGCCAACCGTCGGATCCCGTGACCGGCGTGCAGCCCGAGATACGTGAAAAGCGCCGCCTGAAGCGCCAGCGCCGGAACGAGAACGACGAGCGGAAGCTCCGCCGCGCCCGCGGCGAGACCCGCAGCCAGTTCGTCCATGCTGACGCTGAGCCCGGCGACGAGGATTCCCGCCCCGACCAGCTTGCGCTCGAGTGCCTCCAGGCGCTCGGCCGCCTCCTCTTCGCCGTCCTCGCCCTGCCGCAGTTCCCTGAGTCCTGCCAGGACCTCGTAGATGCCGAGACATGTCAAGAGCACGGCCGCGGCCCAGACGGCATATCCCGAGATCAACGCGCCCAGCCAGTTCCCGATCAGCGCCCCCACGAGCGGCATGAGACCCTCGAACAAGGCGATGGTCAGCGCCAGGCGTCGCCGATCCGCGACGCCTGCCGCCCCGAGGCCCGCCGCAACCACGAGCGTGTCGATGCCGAACGCCGGCACGATCGCCAGAACGGCCCAACCGCTCATGTTGGTGTTCCCAACGTCACGTTCGCACTCCCTGAGCCATCGTCGCAGATACCGCCCCTCCGGACCACGGCCGAACGACCTCGCGCAATGGATGGCCGAACCCGCGTGCCCGGCATCCGTTCCGTCGCTGCCGGGCCGCGGCTACAATCCTGGATAGCGAACGGCTCCACGCGCCACGTCGAGCACCAGCCCATGGATCTGCACGTCCGTGCCGATCCATGGGCTTTCGCGCAGGCTGACGAGATCCTCGGCCAACGCCGCCTCGAGGTCCTGCATGGCGTGGAAGTCGAGCACCGGCACGTCACTCGGAGGCGCCGCGACCCGTGGCCGCAAGGTACGAACATCCAGGCCGAGGACACCGCAGCCCTCGTGTGGCATCAGGATGACGGCGTTGGTGCCGAGTGCCTGCTGGGAGATCACCAGCGAGCGCAGAACATCCTCCGTCACACGGGCACCCGCGTTGCGCAGCACGTGCGCCTGCCCCAGGCGAAGGCCGAGCAGGGCCAAGGGGTCGATGCGCACGTCCATGCACGTCACGATCGCAAGACGCGCGCTGGGCGCGACATTTTCCGGAATGGCGGGATGGCCGGCCACGTAGCTCCTGTTCGCATCGAGGAGCGACCGAATGAGTGGCGGCATATCGCTTTCGGGCACATGTGGCCCCCCTCTCGAGCGTGGGTGGTACGCCTACGACTTCTCCGCCAGCGGGCCCAGCGCCTTCACGCCCGAACGCGGCGGTTCCGCTCTGCCTCTCCTTGAATCCCGGTCGTGCCCACGCACCCGCGCTCCAGCATAAGTCACAGTGAGCGCTTCTCCGGTCTCGCTCCCTTGGCGGATCAGGCAACGGAGATCGCGCCCCGCTCTGGCTCGCCAGCGTCACCTCGAGCCGGCGGGATGGCCTGACGCTGAGGGGACGCGCTTCTCCCAGGGGAGGGAATCCGCATGGCCTATGCCGTCCAGGACCTTCAACCCGGAGACATCATCGCGGTCTATGCCCGCGGCCTGATCGGCGCCGCCATCTCGTGGGTGATCAACTGCCCCTACTCGCACATCGCGATGGTGTCCCAGGGACATCTGGTCGAGGCGCTGGCCACCGTCACCAGGAGTCCCTTGGGGAAATACCGGAAGAGCGGCGACCTCTTTAAGGTACCGCTCACCGAGGAGCAACGAAGGCGGGTGATCAAAGCGCTCGAGAGCAAGGTGGGACAGTTCTACGGCTGGCAGATGGCGGCCGAAGACCTCCTCCGCGATGTCATGCACATTCCGGTGGTCGCGCGGCTGAATCCCCGTGGCCTCGACTGTTCCGGTCTCGCGGTCTGGGCGCTCCAGGAGGCCGGCGTCACGCTCACCTACGAGCCGGTGCCGTCCCCCGCCTCGGTCGTGAACAGTCCGATCCCAATCGGCCCAAGGCCCTGGAATGTCGCGTCGGCTGCTGCGCTGAGACACCGGCGGCGCCATCGCCCCTCGGCCACGACGACCCTCGCCGGAGTGCCCCGCCACACGGGTCCGAGGAGCCGTTCGGCCACGGGCCTGGCTGGCAGGCACAACATGTCCGACCCCCGTCGACCCGGTAGCTAGATGCGCCTCAACCTGCCAGGTCCCGCTGATCGTGCAAGACCGCGGCGGTGTCTTCACCGGTCTTGGCCCGTCCCGGCACCGTGACACGCAGGCGATACGCCACCAGACCGAAGACGAGCCAGAAGAACAGCACGACCTGGTGGGTCTCGAGCAGGGACGCGAACAGGGACTGGATGTAGAAGCCGACGGTACCGGCTGCGAGGCCGAGGCCCATGGCCCGCCAGAAGGGGTCGCGATCTCCCCTGAACAGCCTCAGGCCAGCGCGGACGGCGGCGAAGCCGAGCCAAAGGTACGCGATGTAGCCGATCAGTCCGAGCTCCACCAGTGTCTGCACGTGCTGAGAGTCGATGATCGGGTTCTCGTCCAAGCGAAAGAGGCGATACACCGGTGACCCGTAGAGGTGCGCCACACTGCCGCCAAAGCGCCCTGGCCCCCAACCCAGCAAAGGCTGGGCGAGGAAGGCCTGCATTCCGCGTTCCCAGAACAGCAGGCGGCCGTACGAGCTGCTGAGGCGGATATAGCTGCCGCTCACGGCAAGCGCGAACCTGGACACGATGTGCGGGTCCAGGACCGGCAGCGCCAACACGCCGACGATCAACAGCAGGAGAAGGCGGCGATCCGCGACGATCCCGATGAAGAGAAGCGCTGCCGCCATGGCGACGAGAGCCTCGCGTGACAGTGTGAAGACGAGCGCCGGTCCCGCGATGACGCAGCCGATGAGCGCCAGAAGCCGCAGGCCGCCCCGCGTGGGCAGCACGAGCAGGGCCACCAGCAGCGCAAGCAGCCACGCGAGAAACGCCCCGAACGTGTTCGGGTTGCCCATCGTGCCGAAGACGCGTGTCGCCGCGGCCTCCGCTGCCGCGAGCCACTGGCGGGGTGTCGCGACATGCAGGAACTTCTGGGCATCGCCGAAAAGCGCGATCGCCACCCCGAACAGCAGTAGCCACAGCAGGAGCCTGCGCCTCTGGCCCGCGTCCAGTGGGAGATACAGGACCACGAAGTAGAGGGCGAAGTATTCCAGGTAGGCGCGGATGCCGAAGATGGCGATGTGCAGCGGCACCGCATTCCAGATGGTCGAGAGGAGGGCGGCCGCGAGCAGCAGCGCTACCGGCAGGTCCGCCGGCGAGCGGCGCAAGGGCCAGCCGGCCTGCTGCAGGCGGATGAGCGTGCCCAGGAAGAGCAGTGCCAGGCCCAGGTCGCCGAGGTACTTGACGCTTGATGGAAGCCTGGTGATCAGCCAGAGCTCGACCGGAACGAAGAACACCACAAGGTAGAGCAGGATCTTCTCAAGCGCCGTCACGGGGAACGTGTCCCGTTCCTCGCCGATCAGGCGCCGTAACCATAGCGCCACACTGGACGGCCGGGGCGTCACGGCGACAAGCACGGTGACGAACGCGCTGCGGCCGGC
>JAJZIE010000048.1 GCA_021810725.1 Bacillota bacterium
CCTGGTCTTGCCCGGATGACGGCGGTCGGGCTGCCTCGACGCGCCAGAGGGACATCCCGCCCGCTGGTGATTGAACTGGCGGAGGGACAATTTCGGCGTTGACAGGTGGCTCCGGGCGGCGTAGGATGGGCCCAATAGCGCAGAGCGATGCGCAGGCGGAGTACTGGTGGACCGCTGCAAAGAGAGCCGGCGTCGGTGAGAGTCCGGCCAGCGGAAAGCTGAGGAATGGGCCTGCGAGCTGCGGACCGAATGGCCTTAGGGCCGAGTAGGCTCCGCCGGGACCTCCCCGTTATCCGGAGGGCGGTATCGGACGTTTGTTCCCGTACCGGCAGAGTGGGCCTCGGCCAATTGGGGTGGCACCGCGGAAGTTGCTTCCGTCCCGATGAGGACGGAGGCTTTTTGTTGTTGCTGGGAGGGTTGGCCCCGTGGTCATGGCGCAGCGTCAGGGTATCGCGTATCACCATCGCGCCGTGCTTTCCGACATGCAGACGCCGATTGGCATCTACCAGGCGGTCGCAGGCCGGCCCGGTGCCTTCCTGCTCGAAAGCGCCCCTACGCGCCAGAGCGTCGGTCGCTACTCCTACATCGGCTGGGATCCGCTGTACCGGCTCCAGGCCAAGGAGGGCTCCATCCGCCTTGAGCATGGCGGTCGCACAGAGCGGCGACGCGCTCCCGCCTTTCAGGAGCTGCGCCAGCTCTACGCCAGCATCGAGAGCGGGCGGGCAAGCGACGAGCTGCCCCCCTTCTTCGGCGGTCTCGTCGGCTATATCGGCTATGACGTCGTGCGCGAGTTCGAGCGGCTTGGCGCAGCCCCCGCAGACGATCGAGGGCTCCCGACGCTGCAGTTCGTCGTTCCGCGCCATGTCGTCGCCTATGACCACGTGACCCGGATGGCGCACCTCGTGGTGGCGGACGAGGAAGAGAACCCGGAGGAGGCGCGGGTGCGGCTCGACCAGATGGAGCGCATGATCCGGCGGGCAAGGCGTTCGGGCAGCCGAGCCGGGGGAGCCCCGGAGCTCCTCGCGAGGTCGCTGACGCGGGAAGCGTACATGGCGCGCGTCCTGCGCGCCAAGGAAGCGATCGCGGCCGGTGAGGTCTTTCAGCTGGTGCTCTCGCAGCGGCTCGCCTATCGCACCGGGGCATCCCCGCTCGACGTCTACCGGGTGCTCAGGTCGATCGATCCGTCGCCCTACATGTTTCACCTGCGCCTGCCGGGATTCGCGTTCTACGGCAGTTCGCCCGAGACGCTGGTCCGGGTGGACGGCCGACGCGTCATGATCCGGCCCATCGCGGGCACGCGGCCGAGGCCACAAAAGGCCGAGGACCTCGAGGCGGTGGCGCAGGAGCTTGCGCTGGACCCGAAGGAACAGGCCGAACACCTCATGCTGCTCGATCTCGGACGCAACGACGTCGGCAGGGTGGCGGCACCCGGGAGCGTCGAGGTGCGCAGGAGCTTCGCGGTCGAGGAGTACGCGCGGGTTCTGCACCTCGTCTCGGAAGTCGAGGGCGAGCTCAGGGAGGACGCCACGAGCCTCGATGCCCTCGTGGCGGCGTTCCCCGCCGGTACGCTCACGGGCGCGCCGAAGATCCGCGCCATGCAGCTGATCGACGAACTGGAGCCGGTGGTCCGTGGACCGTACGGCGGCGCCGCGGGCTACATCTCGGCGGATGGCAACCTCGACTTCGCGATCGCGATCCGCTCGATCGTGCAGGTAGGCGACGTCGCCTACCTGCAATCCGGCGCGGGCATCGTCCAGGACTCTGATCCGGGGCGCGAGTACGAGGAGTGCATGCACAAGCTCGCGGCCCTGCGGCAGGCGCTGGAGCTGGCGGGAGGTGCCCTCCAATGATCCTGGTCGTCGACAACTACGACTCGTTCACCTACAACCTCGTGCAGATGATGAGTCCCCATGTCGAGGTGGAGGTCGCGCGCAACGACCGGCCGGACCTGCACCGGCTCATGCGCCGAGCCGATGGGATCGTGATCTCGCCGGGCCCCGGCCGGCCGGAGGAGACCGGCCTGCTGCCGGAGCTGCTGCCGGCGCTGATGGGCAGCGTACCGATCCTCGGAGTTTGCCTTGGGCACCAGCTGATCGGCCTTCTGGCCGGGTGCGATGTGCGCCGCCAGCTGCCGGTCCACGGCAAGACGTCGCGGGTCCAGCACGATGGCGAGGGTCTCTTCGCCGGGGTGGCGCAGAACTTCCCCGCGACGCGCTACCACTCGCTCGCGATCGCCCGGGAAACCGTGCGGCCACCGTGGCGCATCAGCGCGACAGGAGACGATGGCACGGTGATGGGGATCCGTTCGGCGGACGGCATGACCGAGGGCGTACAGTTCCATCCGGAGTCCATCGCCACCGTCGAGGGCCCGCGCATTGTGGAGAACTTCCTGGGGAGGTGCCGGTGATGATCAAGGACGCGATCGCCGCCATTCTGCGTGGACAGACGCTCAGCGCGGCCGAGGCCGAGGCAGCCATCGACGAGGTGATGCAGGGGCAGGCGACGCCGGCACAGATCGCGGGTTTCGCCATCGCCCTCGCCTTCCGCGGCGAGACGGCGGAGGAGGTGGCCGGCTGCGCGCGTTCGATGCGGCGCCACGCGACGGCGGTGCCCGTGGGTCGCACGGACGCGATCGACAATTGCGGCACGGGCGGCGACGGCCTCTCCACGTTCAACATCTCGACGACCGCTGCGTTCGTCGCGGCGGGCGCGGGCTGCGCCGTGGCGAAGCACGGCAACCGGGCCGCGTCCAGCCGCTGCGGCTCCGCCGAGGTGCTCGAGGCTCTCGGAGTGGCGCTGGACCTGCCGGCACCCGCGATCGGTAGGGCCGTCGACGAGATCGGCATCGGCTTTCTCTACGCCCCTGTGCTCCATGGCGCCCTGCGCCATGCCGCAGGGCCTCGCAAGGAGCTCGGCGTACGCACGGTCTTCAACCTCCTGGGCCCCCTGGCAAACCCCGCGGGCGTGCGCCGCCAGGTGATCGGCGTCGCGCGGCCCGAGCACGTCCGGCTGGTGGCGCAGGCCCTGCAAGAGCTCGGCAGCGAGCACGCGCTGGTGCTGCACGGCGCGGGAGGGGCCGACGAGCTGACGCTGGCCGGGGAAAACCTGATCTGCGAGCTGCGCCAGGGCGAGATCCACGAGACGACCCTCGATGCCAGGGACCTGGGGCTCGCGCCGGCGCCGGTCTCGGCGCTCGCCGGCGGAGACGCCCAGGACAACGCGCGCATCACGCAGGCGGTTCTCGGCGGCGAGCGCGGTCCGCAACGGGACGTCGTGGTCCTGAACGCGGCGGCGGCGATCTATGTCGGCGGCCGCGCGGCAGACCTGAAGGAGGCGCTCGCCCTGGCCGAGGCCGCGATCGATGACGGCAGCGCCGCGGAGCGCCTGCGCCAGCTGGCGGCCTTCGGCCGCAAGGAGATGGTGGGATGAATCTGCTTGAGCGCCTGACCGAATCCGAGCGGCTCGCCCACCTGTCGCGACAGGAGCGGCCGCTGCCGGAGAGGCGGTCCCCCGTGCGGCCATTTCTGCGCCAAGACGGCAAGGAAATTCGGCTGATCGCGGAGTACAAGCGAAGCTCGCCCAGCCATGGCCCGTTTCCGCCACAGGAACTCCCTGACGTGGTGCGGCGCTACACGGCGGCCGGCGCGGCGGCGATCTCGATCCTGGTGGCGCGGGAGGGTTTCGCCGGACGCCTTGAGGACCTCGTGGCCGCCAGGGACGCGACCGACCTGCCGCTCCTCTACAAGGGCTTTGTCAGCGAGGGCGGCCAGCTCGACGAGGCGTACGCCTTCGGCGCCGACGCGGTGCTGCTGATCGCGGCCGTGCTCGGAGAGAAGCTCGGGCCGTTCATCGCAAAGGCGCGGACGTTGGGTCTGGCACCGCTCGTGGAGGTCCACCGCGAGGAGGAACTCGTGGCGGCCCTGGCGGCGGGGGCGACGCTCATCGGCATCAACAACCGGGACCTCGCCTCCCTCGCGTGCGATCCCGGGACCTTTCTCGAACTTGCGCGCAGGGTGCCGCCGGGCGTGACGCTGGTGGCCGAGAGCGGCTACAGGACCTTGGCGGACATCGCGGCGGCTGAGGCCGCGGGAGCTGCGGCCGTGCTGGTCGGAGAGGCGCTTCTCGAGCGGGGCGGTCTGCTGCTGGAGGCCCTCGCGGGATCTCGGACCCATGTGGGTTAAGGTCTGCGGCTGCCGGACGGCCGAGGGCGTGGAGGCCGCCGTGGCGGCCGGAGCCGACGCGGTGGGCTTCATCTTCGCCGAAAGCCGACGGCGCGTCACGCTATCGGAGGCTGGGCGCCTCGCGGCGCTGGTGCCCTCGAATGTCGCGGTGGTGGGGGTGGTGCGCTCGCCCAGCCTTCGGGACGTGCGCGAACTGCGCGAGCATATGAGGATCGACATGTTGCAGGTGAGCGGCCGGCTGCCGACGGGGCGGATCGGACTCGAGATCCTGCGCACGGTCTACCTTGGAACGGAGGATCGCCTGCCATCGGGACGCCTGCCCCGCGGCGACCTGCTCCATCTCGACAGGCGCCATGCCGGCGGATTTGGCGGCAGCGGGCTCGGCGTGAACCAGGGCGCAGCCCGGCGCCTTGCGGCGAGGCACCGCACCGTGCTCGCGGGAGGCCTGAATCCGGACAACGTCCAGGCGGCGATCGCGGCCGTGCGGCCCTACGGAGTCGATGTGGCCTCCGGCGTGGAACGCGATGGGCTGCAGGATCCGGAGCGCATCTATCGATTTGTGCGGCAGGCGAAGGAGGCGGGGCGATGAATGGGCGGTTTGGAGCGTATGGCGGACAGTATGTGCCCGAGACCCTCATGCACGCCTTGGGCGAACTCGAGACGGCGTTCCGGGAAGCCCAGGCGGATCCTGGGTACCAGGCCCAGCTCGGCGAGCTCCTTCGGCGCTATGTCGGCAGGCCGACACCGCTCACCGAGGCGAGGCGCCTCAGCGACCGGTTCGGAAGGCGCATCCTTCTGAAGCGCGAGGACCTCGCGCACACCGGTGCCCACAAGATCAACAACACGCTCGGACAGGCGCTTCTGTGCAAGCGCATGGGCAAGCGGCGGCTGATCGCCGAGACGGGCGCCGGACAGCACGGCGTCGCCGCCGCGACCGCGGCGGCCCTGTTCGGCCTTGAATGCGACGTCTTCATGGGCAGCCTCGACGTGGAGCGCCAGGCCTTGAACGTCTATCGCATGCAACTGCTGGGCGCCACGGTGCACCCGGTGGCGAGCGGCTCCGGCACCTTGAAGGACGCGACCAACGCGGCCTTGCGCGAGTGGGTGGCGACCGTCGAGGACACGCACTACGCCATCGGTTCGGTGGTGGGTCCGCATCCCTTCCCGCTGATGGTGCGGGAGTTCCAGTCGGTGATCGGACGCGAAGTGCTCGCGCAGTGCCAGGAACTCCTCGGCGCCGGGCCCGACGCGGCGATCGCCTGCGTAGGCGGCGGCTCGAACGCCGCGGGGCTCATGGCGCCGCTGGTGGACGAGGACATCCGCCTCTATGGGGTCGAGGCCGCCGGCGGCGGACTCGAGGGACTGGAGCACGCGGCGACGCTGAGCCGCGGGCGGCCGGGCGTGCTGCACGGCGCCTACAGCTATCTCCTGCAGGATGACGAGGGGCAGGTCCGGGAGGCGTATTCGATCTCCGCCGGTCTCGACTACCCCGGCGTCGGCCCCGAGCACGCCTACTGGCGCGACAGCGGCCGCGTTACCTACCTGACGGCATCGGACCAGGAAGCGCTGGAGGCACTGCACCTGCTGTCGCGTCTCGAGGGCATCATCCCCGCGCTCGAGAGCGCCCACGCCATCGCCCGCCTCGACGAGGTCGCGCGGGCGACGTCGCCCGGCGACACCATCGTGGTCGTCGTTTCCGGTCGCGGCGACAAGGATCTTGAGGCGATCCGCCGACGGGAGGGAATGTCATGAGCCGGCTTGCGGACACGCTCCATTCGGCGACGGCTACGGGGCGCACTCTGCTCATGGCCTATCTCTGCGCCGGCGACCCTAGCGTCGAGGCGAGCGTCGACGGTCTCCTGGCCGCCGCCGCCGCGGGAGCTGACATCGTGGAGATCGGCTGGCCGTTCAGCGATCCGGTCGCGGACGGCCCGGTGATCCAGGCCGCGTCGCAGCGGGCGCTCGGACACACGGGCAGGGCAGAAGTGCTCGAGGTGGTCCGGCAGGTGCGGCAGGCGTCGGATGTGCCGATCGCACTGCTCGGCTATTGCAACCCCCTTCTGAACCGCGGCCTTGAGGCGACGATCGGGGAACTCGCAGCGGCCGGCGTAGATGCGCTGGTCGTCGCGGATCTCGCGTTCGAGGAGAGCGAGCCCTGGCGCGCCATCTGCAGGGCGAGCGGCGTTTCGCTCGTGCCGTTCATCGCTCCCACGACGCAGGGCAAAAGGCTCGAGGCCATCGCGCGAGCGGCCGACAGCTTCATCTACGCGGTCGCGCTCCTGGGCGTCACGGGCCAGCGGGCCGAGCAGTCCAGCTCCATCCTGCCCGTCGTCGAAGGACTTCGCAGGCATGGCAACGCTCCCGTTCTCGCAGGCTTCGGCATAGGCGACGGGGAGCAGGCGGCGCTCTGGCGCAGACGTGGACTGGACGGCGTCATCGTCGGCTCGGCCCTTGTCGCGGCGATGGCCGAGGGTGGCCGGACGGCAGTCGGGGACAAGGTTCGCACGATCCGCTCCGGACTTGACAATCTGGGGTAGTGTTAAACGGAAATGGGGAGTGGATCGCAAGTGGTCGTGGTGATGAAGGCCGGCGCGACGCCGAGGCAGGTGGAGGAGGTCGTGGGGACGATTCGCGGCTTCGAGTTCGCCGCGCACGTCTCCGAGGGACTTGAGCGCACGGTGGTGGGAGTCGTCGGGCAGGCCGCCGGTCGCGACGAGGTGATGCAGGCGCTGCTCGCGCTGGAGGCCGTCGAGCGCGTGGTGCCCGTCGGGGCTCCGTACAAGCTTGTGAGCCGTGTGCACCAGCAGAGCCGCACCAGGGTCCAGATCGGACCGCAATGCGTCTTCGGCGGAGACGGCGTCACGGTGATCGCAGGACCATGCAGCGTGGAGGACGAGGATCAGATCGTCAGCACGGCGATCGCCGTGCGCGAGGCCGGCGCCAGCGCCCTGCGCGGCGGTGCGTTCAAGCCGCGCACCAGCCCGTACAGCTTCCAGGGCCTGCAGGAGGAGGGACTGCGTCTTCTGGCGCTGGCCCGCGAGGCGAGCGGCCTGCCGATCGTCACGGAGCTTCTTGATCCCCGCCACATCGAGCTGTTGGACCCATACGCCGACATGTTCCAGATCGGCGCCCGCAACATGCAGAACTTCGAGTTGCTCAAGGAAGTCGGTCGCAGTCGCAAGCCGGTGCTGCTCAAGCGTGGCATCTCCGCCACGATCGAGGAATGGCTGATGGCGGCCGAGTACGTCCTGTCCGAAGGCAATGCGCAGGTGGTGCTCTGCGAGCGCGGCATCCGCACGTTCGAGCCGGGCACGCGCTTCACGCTCGACCTCTCCGCGGTCGCCCTGGCGCAGCAGCTGAGCCACCTGCCCGTCATCGTCGATCCGTCGCAGGCTGCGGGCAGAGCGGCGCTCGTGGCGCCCCTCGCGCGTGCCGCCTGCGCCTTGGGCGCCGACGGTCTGATCGTGGAGGTTCATCCGGATCCGCTGCACGCCCGGTCGGACGCCCAGCAGCAGCTGCGCTTCGACCAGTTCGCCGACATGATGCAGGACGTGACGCACATCGCTGCGATCAGCCAGCGCCTGTCCAGGTGAGGGTTTCGCTCGGACCGAGACGCGGTTTCCACTTTGCCGGACCTGTCCCGGGGGACAAGTCCGTAACCCACCGCGCCTACCTGCTGGCGACGCGCGCCCAAGGCGAGACCTGGGTCCGGGGAGCTCTGCGCTCCCGCGACACCGACGCGACACTGGCGGTTTGCAGGGCCCTTGGGGCGGATGTGCGCGTCGAGGGGGAAGACATTCGCATCGCGCCGCCCGCGAAGCTCCAGGAACCGTCAGCCCCTCTCGACTGCGAGAATGCCGGTACCCTGATCAGACTGGCCGCGGGCTACCTTGCCGGTGCCGGGCTGTTCGCCGTGCTGACCGGTGACGATTCGTTGCGCGCGCGCCCGATGCGTCGCGTGGTGCAACCGCTGAGGATGCTCGGCGCGCGCATCGAGGGCCGTGACCAGGGCGCAAGGGCGCCGCTCGCCGTCCTGCCGGCAGGGCTTGCCGGCCGCATCATCTCGCTGCCGCTGCCGTCCGCACAGGTGAAGTCCGCGGTGATGCTGGCGGCCCTCGACGCAGCGGGGGAGACGGTGCTCACCGACCTCATGCCGACGCGCGACCACACCGAGCGCATGCTGCGCCAGTTCGGCGCCCGGGTGGACAGCCAGGGCGACAGCGTCCGCATCGTGGGCGGGCAGCAACTGATCTCGCCCGGTCGCCTCGACGTGCCGGGGGACATCTCGCACGCGGCCTTCCTGCTTGCCGCCGCCGCGCTTTCGGAGCGCGGGGAGACCAGGGTCACGGGCGTCGGATTGAATCCGGGACGCACCGGCATCCTTGCGGTGTTGCAGCGCATGGGCGCGCGGATCGAGGTCTCGGCTGGGGCAGACGGCGGGGCCATCGAGCCCTCTGGTGACGTGCTCGTGCGCCAGAGCGAGCTCGTGGGGGTGGAGATCGAAGCCGCGGAGGTGCCCTCCCTGATTGACGAGCTCCCCGTGATCGCGGCCCTCGCCCTCTGCGCGGAGGGCGTGACGACGGTGCGCGGCGCCGGAGAACTGCGCGTCAAGGAGACCGATCGCATCGCCGCCTTGCGGCAGATGGCCAAGGCGGTCGGAGGAGATTTCGAGGAGTTGCCGGACGGATTTCGCATCCAGGGCAAGCGGCATGTCCAGGGCGGACTGGTGCAAAGCCTCGGCGACCACCGCATCGCGATGGCGGCCGCAGTCCTCAGCCTGCGCAGCCGCGAGGGCGTAGAGGTCGCCGACGCCGAGGCCGCGGCGGTATCATTTCCCCGCTTCTTCGACCTGTTCGAGGCGGCGTCCGCCTAAAGGGCATCCGCTCCAGACCGTCGCCCGAGCAGACGACGGTCTTCGCGTCGTTCCGAGCGCAGGCTGATCTGGCCCCTGAACTCGATCGCGTCCCGCAGACGCTGGAGAGCGAACGATGTCACGGGCCAGGGAATCTCCTCAAGGCGGAAGTACCTGGCCGCGTCGATCTCTTCGCCGTCTGGACGCGGCGTGCCCTCGAAGGCCAGCGCCCGGAAAATGAACACGTAGCTGTCGTTCCAGGCCCGATGGTAGATGCCGCTCAGTTGCGGGGCGACCGGCGTCACGCCGATCTCCTCCTTGCACTCCCGCACCGCCGCGTCCCAGGCGCTCTCGCCGGGGGCCACGATGCCGCCCGGCACTTCCCAGAGCTTGTCGCGGTAGGTCTGGTGCACCAGGAGCACCCGTCCCTGCGTGTCGAGGATGGCGCAGCCGGCGGCGTCCGGCCCCCGCATCAGGACCGGCGCGCGAGGCGGTCCAAGAGGACCGCGGCGAAATTCAGGCCGTCCACAAGGGAGTCTTCGTCCAGCCACTCGTCGGGCGTATGCGCGAGCCCACCCCTGCCGACGCCGCAGCAGATGCCCGGAATGCCCTGGCCGAGCGCGGCGTTGGCGTCGGTGGAGCCCGCGGTGTACATCGGGCTCAGACCCACCTCGGCCAAGGCGGCCGCGGCGGTGGTCACCAAGGGGTGGTCGCGGTCCACGGCACCGCCCGGCCGGTCGCCGATGCACTGGCAGTGGAAGCGTACAGGCATGTGGGCGAGGTCCTGGAATACGGCGCGCACGTCACGTTCCAGCCGATGCAGCGTGCGCATGTCTTCCGAGCGCAGGTCGATCAGGCAGTGGGCTTGCCGCGCGATGGCGTTGACCGCGCTGCCGCCTTCGATGACGCCGACGTTGAGCGTGGTCCTGGGGACGTGCGGCAACGCGAGGTCTCCGAGCCGCGCGATCGCCTGGCCGAGCAGATGGATGGCGGACGGGCTGCCGAAATCGCTCCAGCTGTGGCCGCCAAGTGTTTCGAAACCTGCGTCGAGGCGCCTCGAGCCGATGCCCTGATGGACGATATCGCCGAGCCGGCCGTCGAGCGCGACCACCGCGTCGAGCTCGCGCTGGTGTTCCGCGACAAAGCCGCGGGCGCCGCGCAGGTCGCCGAGTCCCTCCTCGCCGACGTTGAAGACGAAGTAGAAGGGCTGTCGTGGCTCGGCGCCGCTGCGCCATGCCAGCACCGCAAGGTGCGAAAGCACGCTCAGCCCGCTGCCGTTGTCGGCCGCACCGTGCCCGTAGAGGCGACCGTCCTCCTCGCGCGGCACCACCGCGCCGACGTCCAGGGCGGTGTCGATGTGCGCGAGAAACGCCTTTGCCCTACCCGAGGACGGGCCCCATCGCGCGACGACGTTGCCGGTCTGGTCGATCTCTGCGGGAACGCCGTGCACCGAAAGCCAGTCGCGCAGCGCCACGGCTCGGCGCTCTTCGTGCAGCGGCGGCGCGGGGATGGCGATCAGGGCCGAGAGATCCGCGATCAGTTCAGAGAGGGGCGGGGGAGACGGTAGCCAGGTGGGCCAGGCCAACGAAGTTCCTCCTTCGCGCGTTTCTCAGGCTTGCGGCCTCTGGCGCCGGACACGCAACCTGGGTACGTAGAGCTTCACGTAGAGGAAGCTCAGCGCCGCGATCACCAGAAGCACGACCAGGACCCAAGGGATGGGCCCCGGGATCCCCGACGGGCTCGTGGCGGCGCCGACGGCCAGCACAAGGAAGAGTACGATGGTAACGATAGGCAGCACGATGCCGAAAGGCAACTTGAAGCTGCGCTCGGCATCGGGCTGACGCTTCCTCAGTCCGATGACCGCGAAGGACGCGACGACGTACATGACCGCCTCGAGGGCGGCGCCCGCGTTGATCAGGACACGATAGTCGCCCGTCGCGAACACTAGAACGGCCAGCACCACCGATACGCCGAACAGCACGTACAGCGCGCGCATCGGCACGAAGCGGTCGTTCAGGGCCGCGAACCAGTTCGGCAGCGAGCGTTCCCGAGCTAGGGCATAGAGCAGGCGCGACGCCGAGACGAAGCTGCCGTTGAACGTGGTGCCGGCGGTGATCACCGTAATGGCCAGCATCCACCAGAATCCGAGTTCGCCGAAGGCGGCTCTCCCGACCAGAAGCTGTGGCACGAGCGACCGCGTGAGGATGCTCGGAGGCAGCAGATGCGTCGCCGCGAGCGAGAACAGGCCGAAGGCGATGGCGATCAGTCCGATCGCGATGAACATGCCGCGGGGCATCAGACGCGAGTCCGTGACCTCCTCGGCGAGCGGAGTGACCCACTCGAAGCCGACGAACACGAACACGCCGAGCGCCACGGCCTGCAGGTAGCCACCGCCGGGGGCCAGAGGCGTGTGCCAAGGATGGTGCACGTGGATGATCGCGGCGATCGCGATCAGCGTCAGGGAGCCGAGCAGGACGAAGGTCGTGGCATCCTGCACACGGCCGGCGATCTTCACGCCGCGCAGGTTTGCCCACAGGGCGAGCGACAGGAAGAGCACGATCCAGATGATGCCGGGGATCGCGGGCATGCCAGCCTGGATCGCCTGGGCGAGGATGAAGCTGTCGGCGGCGATGACGGCCAGGATCGTGGTCAGATAGAGCAGCGTGAAGACCAGCGAGAAGCCGTCGCTGATGCCTTGCCGCGTCCACAGGCGGATGCCCGCGGCGGATGGCAGCACCGCATTGAGTTCGCCGAAGACGCCGGCGGCCAAGAGACACAGCACTCCGGCGGTGACGATCGCGAGCCACGCGGAGTCTCCCGCCACCAGGTCCGCGACCTGGATTACAGCGAGAAAGTTGACCGCGGCGAAGGCGAGACCTGCACTGGTCGAGACGATGGTCGGCAGGCGCAGGACGCGCCGTAGTTCGGGCAGGGAAGCCACCTCCCGAAATGCTGCACTTCGCCTTGCGTGGGTTGCCTCCTGCCGCTCTTGGGCGGCTTGCCCACATCCGCTACCGGTGTCCAAACGAGCGCCCCCGCATGCAATCTCTGCGCAGGGGCAGACTAGGCGGCCGGAGGCGATGCGGTGGCCAGCTTGCGCACGGACCTGGCGATCGAGGCCCACCGGGATGCCCAGAGGGCTGCCCGCCGCCTGCCCGGCGTGCGGGCGTCGGAACGAACGGAAGACGGGGTCACGATCAGCGAAGTCATGGTGGAGACGTCCGAGGGCGCCGACGCGGTGGGCAAGCCGGTCGGGCGCTATGTCACGTTCGAGTCGCGCCAGCTCAGGCGGCATGACCGCGAACACGCGGCCACGGTGGGCAAGCTCCTCAGCGAGACGCTCGAGAGCATGCTGCCCAAAGGAGAGCAGCTTTCGGAGGCGCTGGTGGTCGGCCTGGGCAATTGGCAGGCGACACCCGACGCCCTCGGGCCGCGCGTAGTGTCGCGCCTGCTCGTGACGCGACACCTGAAGTCCGTCGTCCCGGAGGATATCCAACGCCGCATGCGCCCTGTCGCGGCGCTCGCGCCGGGCGTCCTCGGCATCACGGGCATTGAGACGGGCGAGATGGTGCGTGCCGTGGTCGACCGGCTGCAGCCGGGCTTCGTCATCGCGATCGACGCGCTGGCGGCACGTTCGGTCGAGCGCATCGCGAGCACGATCCAGGTGTCCGACACCGGCATCCAGCCCGGGTCAGGCGTCGGCAACCATCGCGCGGCGATCAACCGGGAAAGCCTCGGCGTGCCTGTTCTCGCGATCGGCGTCCCGACGGTCGTGCACGCCATCACCATCGCGCGCGACACCATCCAGGGACTGATCGAGGAACTCAAGGACGACGTTCAGTTCTACGAGGTCCTGGACGAACTCTACGACAAGCAGCGCGATGCGCTGATCACCCAGGTGCTCGGCGAGTCCGTGGGCGACCTCATGGTCACGCCCAAGGAGATCGATGCGCAGATCGAGGACCTTTCGCGCCTCATCGCAGGCGCCCTCAACACGAGTCTGCAGCCTGCCATCGACATCGGCGAGTTCGGCCTCTACTCCTAGCCGGGGAATGGTGCGTTGCGGTGCGGTGTTGCAACAAAACAGTGCTGAACGCGACGAAAACGCCGCCGAGCTGTCGCTCCGCGGCGTTTTCTCGCTGCCGGACGTTAGTGACGGCCACCAGCAAGCTGCTGCTCCGCCATCTCGATCATGCGGCGCACCATGTGGCCACCGA
>JAJZIE010000049.1 GCA_021810725.1 Bacillota bacterium
CCCGGCGGTGGCCGCCGCCCTGCGCGACCTTGCCGCGGAAACGCATACGGCCATAAGCCTCGGCGTGCTCAGGGGCCGCGAGGTGCTCTACGTCTGGCGAGACCCGCCAGGGTCGGTCGCCGGCGTTGCCTTGGGCGAGGGCACTCGTCTGCCTGCCCACGCGACGGCCATCGGCAAGGTGCTGCTGTCGCAGATCGGTCAGGAGGCTGTCGAGGAGCTCTACCAGGGGCAGGCGCCCAGGGCCCTCACGCCGCGGACCATCTCGAGCGTCGCTCTGCTGCAAGGAGCCTTGCAGGAGATCCGGCGCCAGGGCTGGGCGCTCTCCGATGGCGAACTCGAGGAGGGCCTGACGGCGGCCGCCGTGCCCGTGTACGACAGGGGAGGCACCCTGCGCTGGGCGCTGAACGCCTCTTCGTCGGGACATCGCATGGCGCCGGCGACGTTCGCCACGGATGTGGTGCCGGCACTGCTGCGGGCGGCAAGCCGGATCGGAGCCTTGGAGGGCTAGCTCGGCCCTCCCGGACATAGCGGAAGGCCGCCTCCGCAGTGCGGGGGCGGCCTTGCATGGCTGGATTCACGAATTCGCGGCAGTCTTCGGATGCAGGTCGCGGCGCACGGGCCGGGGCCTCGCGCCGATGTGCCAGATGCGGCCGCGCGTCGGTACGAAGCGACCCTCGTGCGCCAGGATCTTGCGCCGGATCGCTGCCGTGTGCATGCCCATCAGCAGGGAGAGGTCGGGCAGCGAGAGCAGGGCGCCCTGTTCCCAGGCCTCGTTCGCGTAGCGTTCGATCCGCCCGAACTTGAGCTCGAACACCCTCCGGCGCGAGGCGCTGCGGTACCCGGCGGCGATATCCTGCTCGGTGAAGTAGCTGAGGTGCACAGGCAGCACCCGCGCCGATTCGAGGCGCGCGCCTGCGCCCTGATCGGCGGCCAGGGCGAAGAAGACCATCTCGTCGTCGCGCAAGGTGCGCAGACCGAGTTCCTCGACCGTCTCGCCGAGCCACTGCAGGTAGCGCTGGCCTTCGAACGCCGTAAAGGCGCTCGACTCCACGGGACTCTTGCCGATCGGCCGCAGCCACTCGTCCACGAGCGTGGCCGCCTGGTGGTGGAGACGCGGGTGGAGCGTCGCCCAGCGCGCGACGGCCGCAAGGTGCTCGTGCTCGACGTCGGAATAGCCGGGAATGCGGCTCTGGCTATCCGACATGAGCTGGCCCAGGCAGCGCATCATGCGTCGGAAGGAGCCTTCGCTGATGCCGAGCACGCTGCGTTCCAGGGAAACATCACCGAACTCGAGGTAGCGGCGGACGAGCCAGGCGTCGAGGGCCTGGCGGTCTTCGCCCGGCTTGGGCCCTCCGACGTGCGGCAGCCAGATGCCGAGCTCGCGGACGGGCTCGAGGCGATGCTCCAGCGCGGTCGGCGTGAGGTTGGCCCAGGCCGCCAGTTCCGTCAGCGAGGCGTAGCCGCCCTGGCGGTAGATCTCGTAGATCCAGCGGAGCAGGCGGCGGCGCTGCAGCACCGCAAGGCCGTAGATCTGCCAGATCTCCGCGTCCTCGTCGACGTCCACGGCGGTGATGGTGGCAGTGCGGCGTCGCGTTGGCGCGTAACGGCGCGATGCCGTCTCCGGGACTGAGAGGCGTACCGAGCCCGGCAGCGTCAGGCCCTGCACGTGGCTCATCCATGCGAGACTTTCGTCGGCGATTTCCTCGGCGGCGAAAGCGCTCTGGTCAAACTCCTTGCGCAGCGTACGCACCAGGAGGGCCCTGGCGCTCTTTGGCCGGACCCACGACGTCGTGTGCTGCAGCGAATTCTGGTACCTGACGAGCTCCCCCACGATGGCCACCTCCATGGATTCGCAACCGTGTAAAGGGGGCGGCTTTGCCGCCCCCTTCCGCCCCTAGTGTGAGTGCTGCAGCCTGGCGGTCCGGGCTGGCTGCGGTTGCCCGCGCCCCGTGACCGACCAGATGGCGAGCAGCGTGCCTACCACGATCACGGCGAAACCGATCGTCGTGATGACGAACGAGATACCGTGGCTGGTCTGGTTGACGAAGATGTACAGGAGGCCGCCGACGAACGAGACGACGGCGCCAGCGATCAAGGTCCAGGTGGCGCTGCGCCGCAGGGCCTCGTCGACGGCAAGCCGCCTGAGCGCCAGCAGAACCGTGAGGATCGCCGGCAGGAGGAAGAAGGCGAAGTCCTGGTGGAACCAGGTGAAGACTGAGTCCGAGGCCGCGCCTGGCGCGTTGACGGCGCCGGAGCCGAAGATGTTCTCGTGGAATTCGATGTAGTAGCCGAAGACGACAACCGTGACGAAGAGGATGGCCGAGATCAGCGCCGCGCCCCAGCGGTGCACGGCGTCCGGCAGTGCCTCGGCGCCAAGGCCGATCAGCGCGAGAAGGCCTCCACCCATCACGAAGATGCCTGTGACCAGGTCGTCACCGGCGAGACCGTTGATGCCGCCTGGGCCGCTCGAGAACAGGATCGGCGGCTGCGCCAGGGAGAAGCCGCCGACGACGTAGATGACGGACATGGCGATGGTGCCGGCGGCGACCATCCAGAGCCCGAACTTCATGAGCCTGCTGCCGGCGCGGTCGACGCCGAAGGCGGCGCACGTCGTCGCGACGACGAGAGCGATAACGGCGACCACCATCTCGTGCGAGTGTGAGGCGATGAGGTTGGACATCCACACCTGCCACTGCATGCCCGCAAGCGTGGCGTAACCGCCGATGATTCCCTTGGGCCAGTCGCCGAACGCCAGCATCCAGCCGGCGATGTGCCCCATGATCGCCGCCAGCAGGGCGCTGATGGCCGCGATCGCCGCGGTCCAGGTCCAGACGCGCCGGGTGTCGGCGGCCCGGAAGGAGAGCGCCAGGCTCACGGCGACCAGGATGAGGTCAAGAAGGAAGAAGGATATGATCTGGATCCACAGCGGGAACGTGTCGGTGATGGCGCGATCGAAGATGCCGCCGATGCCGCCGAGGAGGGCCGCGAAGACGGTGCCCCAGAGCACGAGGCTATGGAGCGTCCGGTGCTGGCGGGCCGCGTCGAAGACATCCATCGCGATGAGCGAGACGAAGCCGACCATACCGATGAGGAGCCCATGCAGGTACATGACATTGGCGAAGCCCGCGTTCGCGCCGGCTGCAGATTGCGCCTGGAACGGCGTGTGGACGAATGCGCTGCCCAGCGCCAAGAGAAGCAGCCAGACCAGCATGCCGACGACGACACGCTTTTCCGGCGACCAGAGCATGTCGCTCAGGTTGCTCTTGCCGTCCTTGGACATTGTGGGATGCCTCCTCGACCTAAGAGTCCGTACGAGCCCGGGCGCCATCGTGGCAAGGGCCAGGGTTGGCGCCATACCGGATACCTGACCGCCTTGGGAGCGGTGCAGGGTGCGGCCCGGGCCGCGCCCTCCGACTCAGGATAGCAGTGCCGACATTCTGTGAAACTGTGCACAAGGTCCAACGTCCAAGGATCCAAGCGGTCTATCGCGCATCAGGTCAGACACGATCTGCGCCTCGCGCCTGCGCACGATTTGGCAGAACGGACCTCGCAGCGGAAGTCGGATGAACGGATCGATTGTGCCGATTGGCCAGGGCCCGAATGGGGCGCAAACCATGCGGCGCTGGGCCAAGCTTTGACATTAGGGCGGGTGCTTGCCGGATGGCAGGTCGGCTGCGTCGGCATGCGGCCCGCGGGGAACTATCGCACTATACCACATGCGCTCTAGGTTGCGATGGTCCGTGGGACCCAGGATCCAGGGGTCCAAACGAGAACTATCGGTCCATGGGGGGCGGCTCATTGGCCGATCGTCACTACTGCGCCACGTGTCGGCACATCGTCGCCGAAGCGGGAGCCGATGCTGTCGTATTCCGCTGCCGGCGGCTCGGCTGGGAGACCCGGCCGCAGTGGCGCTTTCGCTGCTGGCAGGAGCGGCCTGCCTCGCTGCCGATGCCGAAGGCCGGGGGATCCGCCCGGACGGAAGCCGACGCGGAGGACCGTTAAATGCGAGAGTCCCCGGCACGTGGCCGGGGACTCTCGCGCGTTCCGCTAGGCCGATACCCTGCGGCTTCCCGAGAAGGCCAGGTACAGGCCTCCCGCGACGATCAGACCGAGGATCCAGGAGATGTCCGCGCCGCCGAGCGCCTTCGCCACGGGGCCTTCGTATAGGGTGGAATTGATGAAGGGGATTTCCACGAGGACCGACAGCACGAACGTGCCGAGCGCCAGCCAGTTGGTGCCACCGTAACCCTGCGGCCTGTAGAACGCCTGCGGATCGTAGTGGCCATGGCGCACCAGATAGAAGTCGGTCAGGTTGATCGCGGTCCAGGGCACCACCAGATAGGTGAGGAACGTGATGAAGTTGGTCAGGTCGGTGTTGAAGTTGCCCGCGGCGATGATGCCGAAGACGATGCCGACCACGGCGAAGCCGATGATGAGACCGAGCCGGCCGCCTGGCGATGTGCGCTCGCGCGTACTGAAGGTGCCGCCGATGGTATCGATCGTCAGCATGCCGCCATAGTTGTTGAGCACGTTTGCGGCGACGATGCCCAGCAGGATCACGATCATCATCAGCCAGCCGAATCCGCCGGAAAGCTGCTGGATGACGCCGACGGAGGACAGCTTCTCGTTGACTTCGGTCAGGACGGCGCCCAGGATCATCATCCACACCGAGGCAACGACGGTGCCCCAGAAGGTGGTGTTGAAGGTGGCTCCGACGCCGATGTCCTTGGGGAGGTAGCGGGAGTAGTCCGAAACGTAGGGGGCATAGGTGATCTGCCACGTGACCGCGATGGTCACGCCGAGCAGGAATGTACCCCAGTTGAAGCCGGACATGCCCCAGGCGGCGCTAGGAACATGGCCGCCGACCGCCACCGCGACCGTGAAGACGATGAAGACGACCAGGAAGATGAGCGACAGGTACCGCTGGTACGCGTGGATCAGGTCGTAGCCGAAGATGGCCATGGCGGCAGTGATGGCTCCGAGGATGATCGTCCCCACCGCCACCGGCAGGCCCGTCAGGCTCTGCAGGGCCTCGCCGCCGAGCGCTCCGCTGAGGGCGAAGAACCCGAGGTACATCACGACGACCAAGACGAGCGGCAGAATCGCCCCGAAGAAACCGAACTGCGCCCGGGACTGGATCATCTGCGGTACGCCGATGATCGGCCCCTGCGCGCTGTGGTAGGCCATGAAGACGGCACCGACGAGGTTGCCAAGGATGATGGCGAGAATGGACCAGATCAGCGGCAGCCCGATGAAGACGTAGGCCGCCCCCACTGCGATGGTGGTCACCTGCATGTTGGCCGAGAACCAGAGGGTGAAAAGGTCGCGTGCCTTGCCGTGGCGCTCTTCCAAAGGTATCGGCTCAACCGCGTGCGTCTCAGCCTGCCAGACGGACAATGCGCATGCCTCCCTCTCGAATTGCCACCTGTCGGATGCTGCCCGAGGGACCGCCTCCCTTCGCCCACCCGCTTTCACATACGAACGTGGTGGTGTTTCGGCGGGGGCAAGGGCCATCCCTGCGCACTTGGGATGGTCCGGGCACTGCGCTATACTACGATCGTCGGCAGCATCGGCGGCCGCTTTCGGCCACCAAGGAGGCGTCCGGATGAACGTCAACATCGGCGGAACAGAGCGCGCGATCCGCACGACGTTCGGAGTCATCTTTGCCATCCTCGCGATCGTCCGGCTCGGTGGTACCGTCGGCGTCATCATCTTCGGCATTCTGGCTCTGCTCGCACTGGTGACCGGCATCTCGGGCACGTGCCCCCTCTACTCGGCGTTCCACATCGACGCGAACCGCAAGGACTGAATTCCGCAGCGCGTGCAGTCCAGCCAAAAGGAGCGGGACCCCGACCAGGGGTCCCGCTCCTTTTGGCTTTCTGCTCTGCTCAGGCGCCGACGACGGCCTTGATGGCCTTCACGAGGTGGTCTTCGGGCACCGCGCCCTCGACGTAGTGCCGCCCCTCGTTGATCACCGTCTTGGGGACGCCGCGCACGTTATGCTTGCGCGTCAGGTCCCAGAACTCGTTCGCGTCCACCATTTCGGCCACGACGTGCGGCGAGTACATCGCCATCTGGTGTGCCAGGCGTACCGCCCGGGGGCAGTACGGTCAGGTGGGGGTGGTGAAGACCTGCAGGTGGACGTCTTCCGTCAGCGACTCGAGGTAACGCTTGGTTGCCTCCGAGAGCTCGATCTTGCCTTGCGACAGATCGATGATGTCCTGGACGAGAACACCGAACTCATGTCCCGCCGGTGCGCCGGTGAAGCGAGCACGGGACAGGCCTTCCGGCCCCTCGAGCAGGATCGACGGCAGCGACTCCTCCTCGAGACCGTACCGAGCGATATCGGAGGTCGTGGCGCGATGGTAGCTGAGCTTGGGACTCAGCGCGTCGAGTTCCGAGAGCAGCTGGTCGAGTTCGGACTTGCCTCCCTCGTCCACGAGGATCATCTTGATCGGATCGCCGATCTGGGAGAACATCTCCTCGACCTGCTGCTTGACGTTCGTCGGCAGGATGGCCAATGGCTGCACCTTCCTTTCGCTGCGGCCATGGGCGACATGCTCCGCAGGGTTTACGCAGGCCACGCCGCTACGGGCGTCGGCGCTACACGCATACCAGTATAGGTATAGGGCGCCATCCCTGCAACCCCAGTTTGCCCAAGAGACATCCAAGTTCGCCATCGAGTTTGCGGGGTTCGACCTCAGGGGGTCGCGCGCGTCTCGCCCCGAGCCCGCCAGAAGACGAAGGGCCTGGCCGCGGGCGATGTGCCTAGTCGCCCGTCCTCCGTCACCCATACGGCGGCGAGGCTGCCGCAGGCTGCCTGGATCCCCTCGATCCCGTACAGGAACAGCGTCTTGCTCCAAACCTCCGTCCAGGCCGGGTCCCGGCCGACGACAGTGACCGCGAGCAGACCCTGTCCGCCGGGGCGTCCCGTGCGCGGGTCGATCAGGTGGTGGACGGTCTGCCCGTCGTGTTGCCACCGATGCCTGGCGACCGAGGAGGTGCAGACGGCGCCGCCCCGCGGCAGGTGCAGGGCCGCGATCATGTCCTGCGGACGGCTCGGATCCTCGATCCCAACCTGCCAGCCTCGCCCTTCGGGGCCGCTGCCGGAGGCGAGCAGGTCGCCGCCGGCGTTGAGCAGGAAGTTACCTGTCACGCGCCGAGCGATCCGGGCACCCCAGCGCACGCCCAGCCCCTTGCCGATGCCGCCGAGGTCGAGCGGCGCTGAGACGCGCACCTCGCGCCGGCGGGGCCTG
This sequence comes from Bacillota bacterium, assembly GCA_021810725.1. Classification (GTDB taxonomy): domain Bacteria; phylum Bacillota; class Sulfobacillia; order JAJZYS01; family JAJYTV01; genus JAJZQO01. The sequence goes on from JAJZIE010000049.1 coordinate 7,257, forward strand.
CGCTCGAGCCATCCCTGGCCTGGACTGTCCGCAGACGCCGCGCCGCGCGGCGCGCCCAGATAGCCGTACTCCTCCAGGCGCTCCAGGATGCGCGGGTCGAAAAGGCCGCGCGTGCGCCGGTGGGCACGCACCGCGATGGCGAGCGCATCGTAGAGCCGAGGCGGGACAGCCGTCCAGAGCCCGACACGCTCGTTCAGGCGGGCAAGATCGGCGGTGGGCCGGAAGCGGGACATCGCCTGTTCGCTGACCTCGAAGTCTTGCTCCGTTGCCCGCGCGATCGCCAGGGCAAGCGCGTCGTCGACGGCAGGCAGGTGCAGGCTGACGGGGGAATGCATCGCCGTCCAGCGGTAGGAGCCGTCCGATTCTCTGGTCACCAACTTGAGGTCGCCTCGCAGCTGCATGATCGAGCGGTCAAGGGCGCAGTGGTCCCGGATCAAGCATCCCGCGACCCGTCACCTCGCACAAGGGCAGGTTGGGCGCGCCACGGGTGCCCGTGTCCCAGCCCTGATTGGACGTGCGGACACGGGACATCTTGCGCTGAGAAGCAGTGGCGGGAAGGGCCGAGGGCCCTTCCCGCCAAGAGAGCGTACCCAGCCTACTCGGTCACCTTGAGCACGAGGTGGAACGCGGGCAGGGTGTCGCCGGGGTGGTCCTGGGCGTAGGTGAGCTGCGGCATGCCGTACCAGTTGGGCAGGATGGAGCTTCCCTGATACGGGGAGGGGTAGATGTCGATGAAGTGGTAGCCGGGCGTCCCGATGGCGGGGATGTGGATGTGGACGTCGCCGTGGCTGTTGAAGCCGCAGGCATAGCCCATGTAGGCGTTGTCGTAGTCGACGGCGTAGATGTTGTCGTACTGCGTCCAGCCCACGCCCGTCAGGTGGACGATGACCATGCTGCCGACCTTCGCCGGGTTCGGCGACATATCGATGAACTGCGGCATGATCCGGAAGTAGGCGTAGCCGACCTTCTGGCTGCCCTGCATCAGGTCGATCTCATGCGGCGGACCGCCGAGGTCGACGGGGACCGTGCCCTGCTAGGTGAAGCTGCCGCTCGCGTCGGTGGTTACGGTGGCGAGTTGGCTCTGCGCTGTCTGGTACATGGACTTCGTGACCCGGTTGCCGGACATGGTGTTCCAGACGACCTGCAACTGGGTGTTGGCGGGGAGCCCCTGGCCCTGCAGGGTGAACGTGCTGCCCACGACGCCGGAGGTCGGGGACACCGTGAGGTTGCTGCCGGCCGGCACGGCGGTCGCGGGTTCGGGGTCGACGACGGTCGCCGGCGTGCCCTTGGTGACCTGCACGGTCCAGTAGTAGCGGGGAAGGTAGGCGTAGGGGCCTTCCTGCTCGTTGAGGTACGGTCCTTCGACGGCGCCGGCGCGCAGGGAGATCTGGTGGGTGCCCACGCCCTCCGCCCGGACGGAGAAGGTCGCCGTGCCGTCCGTCGTGACGCCGGAGATGAAGCCCATGTAGTGGTTGTCGTAGAGCACGCCGTACTCGGCTCCTTCAGCGCCGTAGGCGAGGCCCTTCACGGTGACGTGGAAGAGGTCGCCCTGCGGTACCGAGGTACTCGAGATCGTGGCGCCGATCGACTCGATCACGGACCCGACGGCGACGGTGGTGCCGTCGGCCTCGTTCAACTCGAAGTTGTGCATGCCGCCGAATCCGGCGGGTACCGGGAACGAACCCGACGCGGTGCCGGTCGCCGATGACGTCACCGAGCCGATCTTCTCGCTGCCGTAGGAGTAGACGACCGGTTTCTCCGTGCTGGTGCCGAGGTCCGGTCCGGCGACGACCCACTGGCCGGAGACCGTCTGCCAGTCGAGTTCGAGTGTTGTGCTCGCCGGCAGGCCCGTTGCGGTCCACTGGATCTTGTCGCCGGGATAGACGTAGGGGGTGAGGACGGTCAGCTGTCCCTGCGGCACCGACGTGGTGGAGTCTGCCGCGAAGGCGGGCAGGCTGAATCCGGCGAGAGAGACCGCGCCGAGAAGCGTCGCTGCCAGAGCCGGGAGGAGGCCGCCGCGCATTGTCCTAGACATGGGCTACAGCTTCTGGAAGGCGAGCGACGTGCCGGTACCGGTGTTCGCCGGCTTCACGTTGTCCTGCGCGTTGACCTGCACGACGTAGAGGCCCGCCTTGAGACCGGCCATCGACATGTTGCCGAGCCAGACCTTCTTGGCCGCGTTGTAGCGGAGCGTGACTGTGCGGGCGACGATCTGCTGGCCCTTGGCGTTGATGTTGCCTTCGAGGCCGAGGCTGGCCGTGACCTTGCCGGCGGTCATCGGGAGCATCGTGGTCTTGCCATGCGAGACCTGGGCGAGGCCGACGTTAGCGGTGATCGGCAGGGACTTGAGGGACTTGCCGACGACCGTTGCGGACTTTGCCCCACTGCCGACCGTGACGTTCACGGCGTACGTGGCCGGGACGATCATCAGTTCGGACGGCGCGACCATGAACTGCGGCTCGTAGCTGCCGTTCAGGCTGCCGTCGGTCGCGGTGACCGACCACTGGATGGTGCCGGTCGGGGTGTTGAGACCCTCGTGCCAGGCCGCCGTGAAGAAGCCATCCTCCGTGTTGTAGATCGCGGGGTAGGTCTTGCCACCCTTGACGTAGACGGTCACCTTCGCGCTCTTGTCCTGCTGGCCGTTCTTGATCACGTTGATGCGCCAGACCACGACGTCGACGCCGCGGTGGAACACGTTGGTCTGCAGGCAGCCGACGTTGGTCACGGTGTCTGCGTACACCATGAGTCCGTTGTTCGTCGATGCGGCAAACGCGGGGGTCGCCGTCGCGGCCAACATGGTTGCCGCACCTGCCAATCCCACCAAAGCGGCAAGGTTCCTGCGAAGTGACATCTCGAACCCTCCTTGCACGATCGGGACGGCGGTGTCGGGCTGAGGTTTCGGCGAGCAACGCGATGCCCGCGGTGGCCCGCTCGCAGTGGGGCAGACGTCGGCTTTGGGCGGGGGAGCGCGCCTCATTGCCGAAGAACGGGATCCGCAATCGCCTTGGCCTCGAATCGAGGTGCCGCTGCACCCTTCGGAGCACCGCACCATCCCATGAACATCTCACCGCTGCGGGAGTTGTGAAACAACGCACATGTGGACGCAGTGCGACGTTTCAAGCGGACTGGAAAGATCCGCCGATGGCAACGGGTGCCATGCCCACAAGGACCCGTTGCAGGCAGGGCGGACCCTCGCTGCGGCGACCTCGTGACGGGTCGTCCAGATGTCTGGAGCAGACGGCCCACTCCTTGGACCGGGACGTGCCCCGGAGATTTGCCGGTGGGTCTTTTTCGTTCGGCCGCCGCCACCGCGGTGGACAACCGGGCGGTGGTAGATCGTACGCGGCCGACCGGCGAACGCGACCGGCCAGGTCGCCACTTGGGGGGCTCTTGTGCGGCGTCGAATGCGTCCATCGCCATGCGTGCGAAAAAGCCCCCGGGACTTGCGGAGATTGCCTGCATGCTTAACGGAGGATTGGCCGGAGTTGGCGAGGCCGCCAAGAGCGTTTGGGCGTTCCATCATGAGGCTCAGAGACGGCGTCGCGGCCGAGAGGTATCGCCGTGGGGATCTGGCTGGTTCTGGCCCGAAGCCGGACGCGGGTGCCAGGTCCATCGTTCGGCGGTTTTCGACAGGTGCGTCCCTGCGCATGACGCCTTGTTTGTTCCCGGACCCCCTTCCGCGAGGGGGGTGCGCAAAGCACGGGGAAGCGGAAGTTCGGCCGTGGCCGCACTTCCGCTTCTCAGAAAGGAGCATTGAGGGAGGGTCTCTACCGCACCACCTTGATGACCAGGTGGAAGGCCGGCAGGGAGTCGCCGGGGTGATCCTGCGCGTACGTGAGCTGAGGCATGCCCCACCAGTTGGGGAACGTCTTGGAGCCCATATACGGCGAGGGATAGATGTCGATGAAGTGGTAGCCAGGAGCGCCTACGGCCGGGATCTGGATGTGGACGTCGCCGTGGCTGTTGAAGCCGCAGGCGTAGCCCATGAAAGCGTTGTCATAGTTCACGGCGTAGATGTTGTCGAAGTCGGTCCAGCCGACACCGGTCAGGTGGACGGTCATCAGGCTGCCTTGCTTGGCCGGGTTCGGTGACACGCTGATGAACTGGGGCAGGATGCGGTACTGCGCCGATCCGAGAACGCTCTGGCTCTGGTCCACGAGGTCGATCTCGTGCGGCGGACCGCCGAGGTCGTTCGGCACGTTGCCGACCCATGTGAAGGCGCCGCTCGCGTCGGTGGTGACGGTCGCGAGAGGGATCTGAGCCGTCTGGTACATCGACGCCGTGACACGGTTGCCCGACTCGGTGTTCCACACGACCTGCAGGGTCTCGTTGGCCGGCAGGCCATAACCGTGCAGGGTGATGGTGCTGCCGACGACGCCGGAGGTCGGGGTGACCGTCAGGTTGGTACCTGCCGGCAGCACGACCTTGGGCTCCGGGTCATTGATGGTCTTCGGCGTTGCCGCCGTGACCTTGACGTTCCAGTAGTAGCGCGGGTTCAGCGGGTAGGGGCTCTCCTCCTGGTTGAGGTAGGGGCCCCAGACGCCTGCGCCGCGCAGGGAAATCTGATGGTTGCCGACGCCCTCGGCGCGCACCACGAAGTTCGCGGTGCCGTTCGTGCTCACCGCCGAGATGAACCCCATGTACTGGTCGTCGTAGAGGACGCCGTAATCGGACGTGTAGGGGGTGTAGGCAAGCCCGAGCACCTGGATGTGGAAGAAGCCGCCCTGCGGCTCCGTGGTTTGGGCGATGGTAGCGGACGGCCACTCGGCCACACTGCCGACTGCCTCCACCGTCCCGTTGGCGTCCGTCAGCTGGAAGTTGTGCGTTCCGCCGAAACCGGCCGGCACCGGGAACGAGCCCGATGCCGTGCCGGTCGCGGACGTCTGCACGGTGCCGATCTGCTTGCTGCCGAAGGTGTAGCTCGCCGGCGCCTCGGTGCTCGTACCGAGAGCATCGCCGTTCACTACCCAGCGACCGCTGACGGTCTGCCAGTCCAGGTCGAGCGTTGCGTTCGGTGTGAGGCCCGTTGCCGTCCACTGGATCTTGTCGCCCGGGTAGACGTTCGGGGTGAGCACGTTGATCTGCCCACCGGGAGCAGAAGTGCTTGCGCCAGAGCCGTCCGCGAATGCGGGCGCGCTGAAGCCGGCTACCGTTACGCCTGCAAGGGCGACCAGGGCCAGGGACCGCAGGCAGTTCCGAACTAACGCCCGTGACATGTTACTGTACCGAGAAGCCGAGGGTAGTGCCGGTTCCGGTGTTCGCCGGCGTGACGTGGTCGGCCGCGTTCACGACGACGACGTAAAGACCAGCCTTGAGGCCGGCGGTCGGGATGCTGCCGACCCAGGTCTTGAGGGATGCGTTGTAACGCATCGAGACGGTCTTGCTGACGATCTGGACGCCCTTAGCGTTGACGTTGCCTTCCAGGCCGATCGAGGCCGTGACCTTGGCCGAGGTCAGGTAGGCGAAACCGGAGTCGGTCGGGTAGGTGATCTTGGCGTAGACGGGGATCGCCTTGACGTTCTTGGCGAACGACGTGACGGCCGTCTTGGCCGAGCCCACCTGAGGGGCAACGGCGTAGGTCGCCGGGACGATCATCAGCTCGGACGGGGCCACCATGAATTGCGGCTGATAGCTGGCGGTCTCGCTGCCGTCCGTCGCTGTCACGGTGTATTGGATGGTGCCGGTCGGCTGGTTGAACGGGACGTTCCACGCCGCCGTGAAGAAATGGTCGTGCGTGTTGTAGGGGGCCTTGAACGTCTGGCCACCCTTGACCTGCACCGTCACGGTGGCGTTCTTGTCCTGCTGGCCGTTCTGCAGCACGTTGATGCGCCAGACCAGGATGTCGATGCCGCGGTGGAACACGTTGGTCTGGACGCAGCCCTGGTTCGTCACGGTGTCGGCGTAGACGGTGAGGCTGCCGCTGGAGGCGGCAAAGGCGGGGGACGCTGTCGCGACCACCATGGTCGCTGCGGCTGCGAGACCTGCG
>JAJZIE010000050.1 GCA_021810725.1 Bacillota bacterium
TGGGCGGATCAGGGAGGAAGCGAGGTAGTGGTGGTTGGTGGTGGTAGCGGCGACGGTAGCGGCGGGAGCCTGGGCGATGGCTAGTGCGGGAATGACCACGATGGCGGCAGCGACGAGGACGTCAACGATGCGCTTCATACGAGTCCACCTCCTCAGGATCGACTTCGACTGGGTGCCATTAGTGCGTGCAGCTATAGGGTTAGCCAAGGGTATGAGCTCGGTTGGGGAGCATGGTCAATCATTGAACATGAGCAGAGGGGCCTGCGTGAACGGGATGGCGTTGACAACACACGTGCCAAGTCGTAGCACGGCGTGCCCAAATTCCCGACCAGGTTGTGCGCTCTTGATCGTGGTCAGAGGAAATCGCATACCTGGTCTGCTTCATGCCGTACTTGCCATTGGACTGTACGCAAACCAGTCCCGGGCGGGGTAAGACAGGCATAGTGACATCTGCAGTTTGCATGCGTCAATCGCAGCGATGCCTGAGTTGAGGCCGGTCCGCATAAACACCTCCTGCATCGGAGTGTGCGGCAAGCGGCGCAACTTTGGTATATCCTGTACCCACAAGGTAGTTACGGGGTCATGCAATGGGTGTAGCCGAAGTACTGCAGCATCAGCGGAAGATACTGGGTCTCACCATAAGTGAAGCGGCGCGTCTGGGCGACATGCCTCGCGCCTACTTGTCCATGATCGAGGCCGGCAAGCGTGCTCCCAGTCCGCAGACCGTGTTACGCCTGACGGCGGCACTTCAGATTCCCATAGCCAGTTGGCTACCCGCTTACCTAGGCGAAGAAACGCGTTGCCAGCAGTTGATGCGGCTGGCGAACTTGCTGTTTGACGAACGGTCCTACGATGCGGCACGCAAGGTACTATCTCGAGCGTATTTTGTAAGCCGGAACGAACAAGACGGACGGTACAACACAGAGATCTATCACCTTCTGGGCAAGGTGTACTACGCCCGCGGGCAATATTCACGGGCGCTCCGATGGTTTCGTCTTCTAGACCGCGCCACGCGGCACTTTCAGGAGCCGCAAATGCAGGCCATCGCGACCTACAACCTGGCGCAGGTGTTGGCGAAGGTCGGGCAGCGTGTGGATGCGTTGCGGAAGTTTGAGGAGGCCGACGAGAGTTTTGTTCGGCTGCGGCAATGGTTCTACGTCGGACGTTCGGCGCTAGGCAAGGCCAACGTTCTTTTAGCGATGCACACCTATCCCGAAGCGTACGAAGCGTATCGAAGAGCTGCGTACTTCCTGCGCCGTAAGGACTTCCATGGCGATGCGCGGCTCGGAGAAGCTATCACTCTAGCTGCCTTGCAGGGTCCGGAGCCGTCGTTGCCCTTATTTCGGGCTATCGTTCAAACCGACAACGTTGGGTCGCTGGTCCGGACCAAGGCCAGGACAAACCTGGCGGCCAAGCTTAGGCAACTGGGACGTTACGAGGATGCTCTCAGGGAAGTCGAAGAGGGCCTACACGACGTTGATCAATTGCCATCGCCCTTGTTGGCGGGCCTGCTGGCCGAGGCGACGATATGTCACATGCTCCTTAAAGACGTGGATGCAGCCATGGAGACCTTCCAGGCGTACAAGGACATCGACGGGCCCAAGGACGGCGAAGACATCGCGGCGATGCACATCGTTGCCGGTGTCCTTGGCGTCGCCCCAGCGGACGAGGCTATCCCCCCGGTGATTGAGGACGATCACGAGCAGCGCCTGAAGGCGGCCCTGCAGATCCTTCAAAGCGGTATTCGGGTCGGCGGAGCGTAACTGGTTTGTACCTTGGGCGATGCTCCGAAGCGCTGGGACATCGCTGAGCCTCCGCCGGCGCTGTGCTACGATCATGGCATCCGGGAACCGCCCGGAGAACGGAGTGGACCATTATCCATCCGCAGATCGAAGGCATCGCGACGGCCCTGCGCCAGGAGGGCTATGTCGCCGACCGCGCGTTAGCCACGGTTCTTCACCTCATGATCGCCCTCGATCAGCCGCTGCTGGTCGAGGGACCTGCTGGCGTCGGCAAGACCGAGCTTGCCAAGGTGCTGGCCGAGCATCTCGGCACGCGCCTTATTCGCCTGCAGTGCTACGAAGGACTCGACGCCTCGTCCGCACTGTACGAGTGGGACTACCCACGCCAACTTCTGCGGATCCGCATAGCCGAGGCGGCCAAGGGCGACCTCGCCGGTCTCGGCCACGACCTCTTCGCGAGAGAGTTCCTGCTTGAGCGGCCGCTCCTGCAGGCCATCACGGCCCCCGCTCCCGCGCCTGTTCTGCTGATCGACGAGGTGGACAGGGCCGACGAGGAGTTCGAGGCATTCCTGCTCGAGTTGCTCGGCGAGTTCCAGGTGACGGTCCCGGAACTGGGCACCCTGCGGGCGGCCGCCAAGCCTAGGGTCGTGCTGACGTCGAACCGCACGCGCGAGCTTTCGGACGCTCTGCGCCGCCGCTGCCTCTACCACTGGATCGACTACCCCGACCCGGACCGCGAGGCGGAGATCCTTCGCGCCCGACTGCCGCACCTCGACGGGCATCTCGCGGAGGAGATCGCCAGGTTCATGCAGCGACTGCGTCAGCTGCCGCTTGGCCGCGCCCCCGGCGTGGCGGAAAGCCTGGACTGGGCGCAGGCGCTCCTGGCGCTCGGACACGACGGACTCGACGCGGAGGCATGCCGGGAGAGCTTCCCCGCTGTGCTCAAGGATCGCGAGGACTTGGCCCTGGCCGTCGCGGAGCTGCCTAACCTCCTCCCTTCTCGAGAGGACGGGCACCCGGCGTGACCTCGCAGGGTGCAGCCCTGCGGCGCCGCGTCACCGAGCTCGGCGCGACGTTGCGCGCCTTCGGCCTGCCGATCGGGATCGACGCCCAGGCACTTGCCCTGCAGAGCCTCACGGCCGTCGGAATCGAGGACGCGGAGGATGTCCGCCTCAGCCTGCGGGCGGTCTACGCGCGGACTCGCGCCGGCCAGGAGATCTTCGATCAGATCTATCCGCGCTGGCTGCGTGGCGAGCGGGTGAAGCCGGAGCCCGAGTCGTCGGGAGCCGGTGACGACGGTCAGGACACAGATGTCGCTGGCGCCTCCTCGTCGCCTCGCGCCGCGAGCCGCAGCCCACAGGCAGAGGAGGGAGAGCCCGTGGCGACACCCTCCGCGCGCTACAGCCCCGCCGCGGCGCACGGCCGCAGCCCTGGCGAGGCGTATGGTCAGCCGGGAATGGCGGAAGCCCTGCGCGACGCGGCCGTCTTTCTGTCCGCGTTGCGGGCGGGGGAGGGCAGGCGCCGGCGGCCTGGCCGCCGGGGCGACATTGACCTGAGGCGCAGCCTGCGTGGCGCCCACGCCACGGCTGGCGAACTCGTGGAACTGCACAGGCGCCGCAGGCGGCAACGCTTGCCGCGCGTCGTCCTGCTCTGCGATTTCAGTCGTTCGATGGCCGGCGAGGATCCCGTGGTGCTCCGCCTGGCGCAAGCTCTTGTTCGCCGGTCGCGTCGTACCGAGGTTTTCGCCTTCTCCACCGACATACGACGCATCACGGGTCGGCTCCGCCGGCGAGATGGCAGTGGGGCGCTGCAGGATCTCGGGCACGCCTACGGCGGTGGCACGCGCATCGGACTTTCCCTGCAGCGCTTCGTGCGCCGCTGGGCGGCGAGGCTGCTCTCCGGAGACGGCGTGGTGCTGATCGTATCGGACGGTCTGGACACCGGCGAGATCGCGCTGCTAAGCCGCGCCATGCAGGACATCCGCGCGGCCGCCGCCCGGGTCTTCTGGCTGAGCCCGCTTGCGGGCACGCCCGGCTACCAGCCGGTGCAGGGCGGTGTGCGCGCGGCGTTGCCCTACTGCGACGCCTTCGGCGACGCTCTCGATCCGCGGGCGCTCACGAAGCTTGTTCATCCTTCGCGGCAAGGGAGACTTCAGGCATGATGCAGCAACAGGTGATTCGGGCAGCCTTGGCGGCGTGGCGGCGAGGCGAGTCGGGAGCCCTCGGTACGATCGTCGCGGTGGAGGGTTCCGCTTACCAGCGCGAAGGGGCAAGCGTCTTCGTCGCCCCTGACGGTGGTGTGCAGGGCCTGATCTCGGGCGGCTGCCTGGAGTCGGAAGTGGCCGGCGAGGCACAGGGGCTGCCCGCAGCCACGCCGCGCGTCCTCACCTACGATACGAGCGACGAGAGCATCTTCGGCTACGGGATGGGCTGTCCCGGTGTCGTCGATGTGCTGCTGGAGAGGCTGCCGCCTTGCGACACACCTCTTGGGCGCTTCCTGGAGCGCGTCGCCGAGGGAGTGCCGGCCGCGCGCGGGGTCCGCCTGGACCACGCCCGACAGGGCGTACTGACCGACATCTGCTATATCCCGGGAAGGCCGCTCAGCGGCAGCCTGGGCGATCAGCAACTGGACCGCGCGTTCATCCGCCTGGCGCAGGAACGGCTGGAGACGTCCCGTGTGCCCGAGGCAGGCCGCATCGAGGAATTGAAGTCGGCCGATGTCTTCGCCTGGGTCGTGCCGGCTGAGGCCGAGTGCGTGATCTTCGGCGCGACGGATGACGCGCAGCCGCTTGCGCAGATGGCGGCCGAGATCGGTCTCAAGGTAGATGTGGTCGACCCTCGGCCGCACCTCGCGACCAGCGAGCGCTTCCCGACGGCGCACGTGCGCCAGCTCGCCCTGCGCGACTACCCAGGAGCCGTTGAACTCGGCCGACAGAGCTACGTCGTCGTGATGGGCCATCAGGTCGAGCGGGACCTGGCCGCGCTGAAGCTTGCGATCCAGGCCGAAGTGCCGTATATCGGCCTGCTGAGCTCGCAGGGCAGGCGAGACAGCATGCTTGGCCACCTGCGGCAGGACGGCGTGGTGGACGCGGGAGGAGATCCGCCGACGCTCCATTCCCCCGCCGGGCTCTGGATCGGCGCGCGCACCCCAGAGGAGATCGCCCTCAGCATCGTCGCCGAGATCTGCAGCGTGCGCCGAGGGGCCAGCCGTTGAACGTGACCGTCGCGGTCCTTGCGGCGGGCAGCGGGCGGCGATTCGGGGCACCGAAGCTGCTGATGCCGGCCGGCGAGGGCGAGGTGCTCCTGAGCCGCGCCGTATCTCTCGGACTTTCCGTCGGGGAGCGTGTCCTCTGCATCCTTCCCTCGGAAGCAGACCTGCATCTCGCCGCGCTCGAGGGGCTCCCTCGCGATCGGCTGGTGCTGCTGAGCAACCCCGACGCCGCGCAGGGCATGGGCACCTCGGTCGCGCTGGCCGCGAGCGCTTGCCTGAACCGGGGGGCAGCGGGCGAAGCGCTGCTGATCCTGCCTGCCGACCTTCCCACCCTCGATCGCCGCTTTCTCCTGCGGCTGATCGAGGCTTTCGCTGCCGGCGACGGCTGCGACGCGGCGGCAGCGCTCGATCCCGAGGGGCGCCTGCTCGCGCCCGCCATCCTCAGACCCGGGCTCCTGCCCGAGATCGCACAGCTGCGTGGCGACGCGGGCGCGAGGGACATTCTGCGCCGGCCGGGCAGCCGGGTGGTGCCGGTGGCCATTCAGGACATGTCGGACATCGACGATTTCGACGGCTACCGGTACCTGGCCCACCGCCTCGGCTGGGATCGGGAGCCGTCGCCCAAGATCGCCTGGCGGGCGGATGCCGAGGCCTTGCCATCGCCCAACGGCCACTGGCGGGTTGGCGCGACGCTTGCCGTGAGCGTCACGGGTCACGGGCCGGGCATATCCGGGATGCGTATGGTGGCGATGCCTCAGGGCCTGAGACGGGCACTCTTCGCAGGGGACGGCACGCGCGATCGACTGGGGCTCCTGCGGGCCGCGGCGCTCCTGTCGCTCGGCGACGAAAATTGCTGAATTGCCTCCTGCCGCATCTTTTCAGCCCCCGCGTCGGCTGATACGCTGCAGGAAAGGGACTTGCCGCCCGGCGGCAGGGGCTCTCGTGTTTTTGTTTTTCATTCGAAAGGAGTGATGGGCCGATCCGGGACTCCCGGTGCGGCGAGCATGGACGAAGTAGAGCGGGTTCTGCTGCGACGTGAGGCGATCGCGAAGCGGGTGCAGGAACTGGGCGCGGAGATCTCCGAGAGCCTGAGCGGCGACCAGCCGCTGCTTGCCGTCTCGATCCTGCGCGGCGCCGTGATCTTCGCGGCGGACCTGGTGCGCGAGATTCAGGGCATGGTGGAGATGGACTTCATGGCCGTCTCGTCCTACGGCGACAGTTCGGTCTCGTCCGGTGCCGTCAGGGTTCTGAAGGACCTCGACGAGTCGATTGAGGGCCGCGACGTACTGATCGTCGAGGACATCATCGACACGGGGCGGACGCTCAAGTTCCTCTTACAGAATCTCAAGGCGCGCAAGCCGCGCTCCATCCAGATCTGCACCCTGCTCGACAAGGTCGACCGCCGGGAGGTCGAGGTGCCGGTGGACTACGTCGGCTTCCGGATTCCCGACGCGTTCGTCGTGGGTTATGGTCTCCATTACGCAGGCAGGTACCGCAATCATCCTGAACTTCTCGTCCTGCGCGCCGAGGCCGTCACCCCATGACCGAACGCGTCCTGGTCCTAGATTTCGGCGCTCAGTACGCGCAGCTCATCGCGCGCAGGGTACGGGAACTCGGCGTCTATGCGGAAATCGTGCCGGCGACGGCGCGCTACGAGGACGTCATGGCGAAGGAGCCCGTCGCCATCATCCTGAGCGGAGGGCCCGACAGCGTCTACCGCCCAGGTGCGCCAAGGCTCGACGATCGCCTGCTTGCGTCGGGCATCCCCCTGCTCGGCATCTGCTACGGCATGCAGTACCTGGCACACGCTCTTGGCGGGAAGGTCCACCCGGGCACGCCTGAATACGGTCCGGCCGAGGTTCGCCGAACGAACTCCGACGACCCCCTCGTCTCCGGGCTGCCTGTGCACATGCGCGTCTGGATGAGCCACGGCGATCGCGTCGAGAGTCTCCCCGGCGGCTTTTCGCTGCTGCTCGCGAGCGACGGCGCCCCGTGCGCTGCCATGGGCGACTCCGAGCGCCGCATCTACGCCGTGCAGTTCCATCCGGAGGTCGTGCACACCGAGCACGGCATGGACATCCTGCGCAATTTTCTCTATACCATCGCCCAGCTCAAGGGTGGCTGGGACATGGGCTCGTTCGTCGAACGCGAGGTGCCGCGCATTCAGGCGGAGGTTGGGGACGGCTCCGCGCTCGTCGCGCTCTCGGGCGGCGTCGACTCGGCCGTGGCGGCCGCCATCGTGCACCGCGCCCTGGGCGATCGGCTCACCGCCGTCTTCGTCGATCACGGATTCCTGCGTGCCGGTGAGGCCGAAGAGGTGGAGCGCGCCTTCACCGAGCGGGTACCGCTGCGTTTCATTCACGTCCGGGCCCAGGATCGCTTCATCCAGGCGCTCGAGGGCGTCGTCGATCCGGAGGAGAAGCGCAAGCGCATCGGCAACCTTTTCATCCGCGTGTTCGAGGAAGAGGCCCAGAAGCTCGGCCCGATCGACTTTCTCGTCCAGGGCACGCTCTATCCCGACGTGATCGAGAGCGGCCCAGGACAGGCGGCGGTGATCAAGAGCCACCACAATGTCGGCGGCTTGCCCGAGGACCTCAGGTTCAAGCTGCTCGAGCCCTTGCGGGAGCTCTTCAAGGACGAGGTGCGGCAACTGGGCCGCGAGCTCGGGCTGCCGAGGAGCCTTGTGGAGCGCCAGCCCTTCCCGGGTCCGGGTCTCGCCATCCGCATGGTCGGCGAGGTGCAGCGGGATCGTCTCGACCTCCTGCGCCGGGCGGACCTCGTCGTGCGCCGGGAAGTCGAGGCGGCGGGTGTCGCGAAGGACCTCTGGCAGTGGTTCGCGGTCCTGCCCGGCGTGCGCACGGTCGGGGTGATGGGAGACCATCGCACCTATGGCGAAGCCGTGGTGGTGCGCGCCGTCACCTCCGACGACGGCATGACGGCGGACTGGGCCAAGCTCGAGCCACAGCTTCTGCAGCGCATCGCGTCCGCCATCGTCAGCGAGGTGGACGGCGTGAACCGCGTCCTCTACGACATCACTTCGAAGCCGCCCGGCACGATCGAGTGGGAATGAACCGCGGCTCCCACTGCTGGTGGGAGATGGATTGCTCAGGTGCGTGGCCGGCGGCGCGCGCGAGGTCTTGAATGTTGCGGCGGCTCGTGGTGAGGGACTAGCGGTGAAGGTAAAGGACCTTGGCATGCTGGGCGGCCTCGCCGCCATCTGGGGCAGTTCGTTTCTCTTCATCAAGATCGGCGCGCCGGCGCTGAGCCCCGCGCTGCTCATCGAGCTGCGCGTGCTGATCGCGTCGCTCGCGCTTCTGATCTTCGCGCGCCTCGGCCGCCACGCGGTCAAGGTCTGGCACAAGTGGTGGCAGTATCTCGTGCTCGGCGCGACCAACGCGGCGGTGCCTTTCACGCTGATCGCCGTGGCGGAGCTGCGCCTCGACTCGGGCCTGGCCGCCATTCTCAACGCCACGACGCCGCTCTTCACGGCCGTCGTGGCCTGGCTCTGGGCCAAGGATGCCTTCACGCCCGGCAAGCTCCTGGGGGTCATCCTGGGCGTCGTTGGCGTCGGCATCCTCATGGGGGGCGCGAGCCGCGGGATCGCAGCCGTCTGGCTGCCTGCCGGCTGCTCCTTGCTCGCGGCCCTCGCATACGGCGTGGCCGGGGTCTTCTCGAGCCGCTATTTCAAGGGCGAGAAGCCTCTCGACATGGCCATCGGCCAGCAGCTGGGGGCGACGCTTGTGCTCCTGCCGCTCAGCCTCTTCTTTTTGCCTCAGCGGGTACCGTCAGGAACAGTGGTGTTCGCGCTTTTCATGCTGGCCGTCGTCTGCACGGCCGCGGCCTACCTGCTCTACTTCGCCCTGATCCACAGCGTCGGACCGGTGCGCACGCTCACCGTGACCTTTCTCGTCCCGCCCTTCGCCGTGGTTTGGGGAGCCCTCTTCCTGCACGAGGCGGTTTCCTGGCGCATGCTGATCGGACTTATTGTCATCCTGTCGAGTGTCGCCCTCGTGCTGCGCGGTGGGGGCGGCGCCCGTCCCGGTCTGGCGGGCAGGCTGGACGCGAAATCGTAACTCTCGGCCCTAGTCGCGTGGGGCCTCCCTCACGCGTGTGCCACCGCTCAGCTTGATGTCGTCCGGGACCTGATGCGCAGGAATAGCGCGCAGGCCAATCCGATCACCGGCAAGGCTGCGGGCCACGCAACTTCCGGCAACGTGCCAGCCGGCAGCGACGTCACCGTGTCGTCGGTCGAAAAGGCGACAAAGGAGATCGGGGTGTTGTTGTAGCCCGGCGGGGCGCGGAAATTGCAAATGGTCATGCCGGCACTGGGGGGATTCGGCACGCAGTCTCTCGGCGGTACGTAGGCCACGGCGGGCGGGGTCCCGGACTGTGCCGGCAGCAGCCCGAGCAGATACACGTCGGTCCCGGCAGGTACGTGCTTTAGGATGGCGGCCAGCGGCGTCCCAGCGGGTTGTGGGCCCTGTGGCGCGATCTGCAGGACGATCGGGCGCGTTCGTCCAACCGGCGCCAGAGCGATCCAGTACGCGGGCTTCTCGGCCGCGCCGGGTACGACGCCGCCAACCGCGCCCGAAGCCAGTTCGTTAGGCGAAGGTGCCAGGGACCCTTCGGCCACGACGCTGCCGCCGTTACCGACCCCCAGGAGGTCGACGCGTGTCCCCTGCGGTAGCGAGGCGGGCGGGAAGGTGATCTCGACACGGCTGGCGGCCCTTAGGTTTCCGTCGTAGGGGGTGCCCAGGACCAGCGTTGGTTCGGTCGAGGCGGGCGCGGCCTGGCTTGGTCGGTTAAGCAGGAACAGCGCGACCCCTGTCGCGACAACAGCGGTCAGCGTGGCAACCCAGAATAGACGCCCCATGACCGGGTGGCGCAAAGGATCGTTGCCTCCTCGTGTGGCGCGAGCGTAGCAAAGCGGGCTTGCGTATGCAGTACAGCGGACAGTGTCAGCCGCGGTTTCAGCCGTGCCCACCGGCGGAGCGCCACGAATTCTGGCGATGGTGCGGGAAGGCCCGAGAAGCGTGGCGTATGCCGATCGACGCCCTTCACCGAAGCGTTGCGGCAGGCAGCACTATCCTGCGGTGAGAGGGGTTACCGGGGGTACGCCATGTCCATCGAAGAGGCGCTCCTTGAAATCGAGGCGCGGCAGTTCATCGGCCGACGCGACGAACTCGCCCGGATTGAGCGGTTGCTGGAGCGGGCCCGGACCGAGGCGAGCGTCGCGTACGTCTACGGGCAACGCGGAATCGGCAAGACCGCCCTGCTGCGGGCGGCGCAGCGATCCACCGAACGGCGAGGAATCGAGACCGTCGCGGTCACCGTTGAACGCGACGCGGCGGCGGACGAAGTGATCGGACGGATCGCCTCGGCGATGCACGTGGTCCGGACCACGACCAGCCAGGATGACGTGCTGGCCGCGATCTCGGTTTTGGGGACGAAGGGTCTCCTCCTCATTCTTGACGATTACGACCTGCTCGGGCCCGCTGAGGCCGCCTTGCGCACGCGGTTCCTGTACCGACTGCCGCCAGGCGTGGCGGCGGTGCTGTCGGGTCGTATGCAGCCAGCGACGCTCTGGCCGCTCGAACGGACATGGCGCAGCTTTGTGGAGCGCCTCCCTCTGTCCGAGCTGTCCCTGGTCGATGCCGAAAGGTTTCTGCAACTGCACGGCGTCGAGGATCCGGTGGTGCAGCGTGAAGCGAACGGCCTCACGGGTGGAAGACCAGCCCTGCTGGCCCAAGTGGCCGACGTGCTCGGCAGTGAGGCCGAGGTGGCCGCGGCCCGCGACATCGGGATCCTCAGCCTTCGACCGTCAGGCGGCACGCAGACGCTTATTCTCGAGCAGCTGCTGCATCCTGGATCACGTCGCGCCGCCTGGCGTGCGGAGGACGCCACGGCGGCTCACGATCTCGTTCTCCAGGCCGCCTCGCTCCTGCCCTACTTCAGTCGCAACCTCTTGGCCGCCATGCTTGGTGACGAGACGGTGGCGGCGGGTTGGGAGGTTCTCGAACGCCTTCCCTCCAGCCTCGAACCCGGCGGTTGGCATCGTCTCGGCGAGAGTCTTCGCCGGCCGGTGGCGGCCATCGTCGCCAGGGAGCGGCCTTGGCTCAGGCAGGTGTGGCTTCGGCGCGCCATCCGACGTCTGCTCGTCGACGATGAGCGGGTTGGGCAAAAGGAGCATGCGCTTGCCCTCTGGCTGTTGCTCGAATTGGACGATCCGTCCGCGGGGAACGTTCGGTCCGCACCGGTGGTCGGCTCAGCGGCGTTTCATGAGGCGCTGGAGCTCTTTGGGCTGCCTTGGCTGACGACGGCCAACGCCGATGGCGTCGAAGGGGTGCTCATGGTGCCGGCCGACGACGGCTCGGCCCTCGGGGCTGCTCTTTTGGCCCCAGCCGCACTGGTTCCTGGCGACGCACCGCCGGGGCCGCTGCCCCAAGGTTCGATGTTTCTGGCCATTGCGGCAAAGGATCGGGTGGCCATCGGTCCGTTGCTTGGTCTCCTCGCCGCCGCCATGGAGGCGCGACAGGGTGTGGCGGTGCTTGGAGACGGAGTCGCGGCGCCGGTCCTCGAACGGCTTGGCCTAAAGCCTGTTTCGGAGAACCTTTTCCTGCTTGCCGCAGGCGAGGGCGGGGCCAGGGCGTCGCTGCAACGGTTGGCAGACCAACGCCTCAGCGCGGTGCCTGTGGCGGATCGCGCGGCGCTCGCCAAGGAAGCGCTGCAGGCCTACGCCGCCGGTGGGTGCCTGGGAGACACCGGGCTCGGGGGCGTGTACAGGGCACAGGCAGGTCAGGGAGGCGAGCCGGAGCTTCGGCGCTGGCTGCTTGATGCGCTGGCCAGTGCCCAGCTGGGGGAGATGCCCTGCTCCCGCAGCCAACTCCTCCGGCTCTATTACGTCGACAAGGCCGGATCGCACGAGGATATCGCCGAGCGGTTGGATTTGCCGCGCGCCTCATACTTCCGGGCTTATCGCGAGGCATTGGCCGCGTTTGGCGGGGCTCTCTGCGGCGCGTACTAAGCCGGAGGGGATCTCGCGACGCGGCCGACGTGCTTCCAGGGAACTGTTCGGGCGGCCACCGCGGGCAGGACGCGGTTGCTTAGGAGGCGGTCGTTATCGTCATCGGGCCCCGCGAGGCGCCGGAGCAGTCGTCTCATGTCGCCTGGAACATCGACGATGCCCAGGGGTGCGAACGGATGATCCACTTCATCCGTGATGACCATCGCCAGCCCGACGGATGCACGGACGAGCCTAGCGCATGGGCGGCCTGCCTGGCCGTTGTCGACCGCGGGGAACTCGATCTGGACGTTTTGCGGTTCGTCCCGGGGGTGGTGACGCCATGAAGGGGTTGGGTCCCGTACTGGCCATTGTCCTGGCCGGAGTGTGGCTCAACTGGATGGTGGGCGTGCACTGGTATACGGCGGCCCTGCCTGTCGCCGCGTTGCTCGGCCTGGCTGTGGACTATGGCTTTTCCTCGTCGCGGACACGGTCCCGCCCATGAACCAATTCCGCTGCTCTGAAGCCGTACCCCGAAGCTGCTTCGGGCAAACGGTGGATCCGGTCCGGCAGGAAGCAGAGCCCCTGAGGCGTGCGGGACGCGCTACGCCCGGTTGCTCTGCCGTGCGCCGTCTCGTCGCGGGGCTCCGGGTGACGAGCGTGTACGCGCCGGGCGACGACGAGTGGCCCGACGGACGTCGTATGCCTCTTGTCTGCGTCTCACGCGGGACGACGCGGACACCCCCGCGACACCAAGAGTGATACGGCTGTCGATACTGCGTCGGCAGGCGCGAGTCTGGTAGTCTCCCGGAAGCGAAAGAAACGCTGCAAGCCCACGCACCCGACCGGAGTGCGATAAGGTGCCTTTTCTGTGCCGACCGGGGGTGGCTCGTTGATCACCGCGGATCGGGCGGACGGAACCGCTGGCCAGGTGGCCCGCCTCGTGGTGTGGGGAGTTCTCTCACTCGTCCCGCTCGCGGCGTACGCCCTGCCCCTTTGGCAGAACGTGTTGGCGGACACTCCGATCGCCTACCTGATCTGGATTCCTCTCCTCGCCGTTCTCTGGGGCGCGTCCGGGATCCGCCGCAGCGCGCCTGTGAACGACGATTCGGAGCTTGACGGTATCCTCGGCGGTGGGCTTCTGCTTGTTGTCGGCGCAGCACTCGTGATCGGGCCCGCGCGCTGGCCCTATTTCTTTGTGATGGAAAGCGC
>JAJZIE010000051.1 GCA_021810725.1 Bacillota bacterium
CGGGGCCTCCTGGCCGTGCGTCCTGTCCAGCTCCGCGACTATGCCCTGGGACGGCACCAGTCCCTGGACGACGAACCGTACGGCGGCGGCGCCGGCATGCTGCTGAGACCCGATCCTGTCCTGCGCGCGATCCGCGACCTGCGCACCCCTGGTTCCCAGGTTGTGCTGCTGGCGGCGGATGGGGCAAGATTCGATCAGGGCAAGGCACAGGAACTGGCCGGATACGACCACCTCATCGTGCTCTGCGGCCACTACGAGGGCTTCGACGCCCGCGTCCGCCACTTTGTCGACCGCACGCTGTCCCTGGGCGATTTCGTCCTCAGCGGCGGCGAACCGGCGGCAATGGCCATGATCGATGCCATAGGCCGGCTGAGGCAAGGGGTGATCGACCCCGACTCGCTCCGCGAAGAGTCGTTCAACCAGGGCCTGCTCGAGGCTCCCCAGTATACGAGGCCACCCGTGTTCCAAGGTATCGAGGTGCCGAATGTGCTGCTCTCGGGCCACCACAGGCGCATCCAGGATCACCGGCTTGCGGTGTCGAGGACGCGCACAGGGCGCCTGAGGCCACGCGGCGATCAGGACGAGACCATCAAGATGCAGAGAGAGGAGGACTAGCCATGGACGAGCTCCGACGGATCGAAGAGGAGCAGCTCAGGTCCGACGTGCCGGAGTTCCGGCCCGGCGACACCGTCCGCGTCCACGTCAAGGTGGTCGAGGGCAACCGCGAGCGCATCCAGGCGTACGAGGGCGTCGTGATCGCCCGCAAGCATGGCGGGTTGCGCGAGACGTTCACCGTGCGCAGGGTCACCTACGGCGTGGGCGTCGAGCGCACGTTCCTGCTGCACTCGCCGCGCATCGACCGCATCGAGGTGATGCGTCACGGCATCGTGCGCCGCGCGAAGCTGTACTACCTGCGTGGCCTGAGTGGAAAGGCCGCGCGCATCCGCGAGCGGCGGTAGCCTGCCGGCGGGGGCTTACGGTTGCCCTCGCCGGTCTCAGTTTTCACGTGCGGAGGTGGCGGTTTGTTCGGCGGACAGCCCCGCAAGGCACTGCGCGACACGCTAGAGACCGTCATCGTGGCCGTGGTCCTTGCGCTCGTCATTCGCACGTTCGTGGTGGAGCCGTTCGTGGTGGATGGCTTTTCGATGCAGAATACGCTGCAGAACCAGGAGCGACTTCTGGTCAACAAGCTGACGCTGCACTTCAGCCCACTGCACTACGGACAGATCATCGTCTTCCAGCCGCCCCTGGCTGGCCAGGGCGATTATGTCAAGCGAGTGATCGCGACAGGCGGCCAGACCGTCTCGATGGTGAACGGGCAGGTCTACGTCAACGGCAAGAAGATGCCGCAGCCGTTCCTGCACTGGCATGGCGTGAGTACCCAGGACAACTGGAACATGCCGCCGTTCAAGGTTCCAAGCGGCGACGTGTGGGTCCTGGGCGACCATCGGGCGGCCAGCGAAGACAGCCGATTCTTCGGCCCTGTGAAGATCTCGGCCGTGCAAGGGGTGGCCTTCTGGGTCATCTGGCCGCTTCAGGACTTCGGCCCGATCCCATACTAGGCCAGGGACCCCGGTATCCTGGACGGAGGTGTGCCGCGTGGGTGGCGGACAACCCATGCACATGCAGCGGGCGGAGATGGTGCTGCGCGACGCGCGGCACCATCTCGACCTTTGGCTCGAGGTGGCCGACGCCCGTGCGCCGGTCTCCTCGCGGCTGCCTCGCCTGCGCCACCTGCTGGCGCAGGTGGAGGGAGCGCTCGTCCTGACACATGTCGATCAGGCGGACCGGGCCGCGATGCAAGCGTGGAAGAGCGTGCTGCCCGAGCCCAGTTTTTTCGTCAACGCCCGCCAGACGGCGCCCGCCGCATTGCGACGCTGGCTCATGGACCACATGGGCCGGCCGCCCCTGCGCATTTTCGTCGCGGGGCTGCCCAACGTCGGCAAGTCTACCCTGATCAACCGCCTGGCCGGCGCGCGCGTGGCGCCGGTCGGTGCGCGGGCTGGGGTGACGCGCGCGGAGACGTGGGTGCGGCGAGGCGACCTCGCGATCCTGGACCTGCCGGGCATCCTGCCGCGCAAGCCGGACGTGTTGGCCGCGGCACTCGGCCTGGTTCCCGAGGGGCAGTACGATCCCTCCGAGGCGGCGATGGCGGTGCTGGAGCGCCTGCCCGCGGCCGCGGCACGCTACGGCATCGACGTGGATCAGACGGTGTCGCTGGAAGCGGTAGCCGAGAGCCAGCATCTCTTCAGTCGTGGTGGCGTGCCGAACCTGGAGCGTGCGGCGGCCAAGGTGCTACAGGACCTGCGCACGGGCCGCATCGCCCCTGCCCAGCTGGAGTGGCCGGATGCCTAGGGAGCGCCTCAGGGGCGCCGTGGCGCGCAGCGAGGAGTTGCGCCGGTGGGGCTATGAACTCCTCTGCGGTCTCGACGAGGTGGGCAGGGGGGCGCTCGCCGGACCGGTCGCCGCCGGCGCGGTCGTGTTGCGGGCGCCCCTGCCGCTGATGGACCTCGACGATTCCAAGCTGCTTTCCCCTCGGCAGCGCGAGAGGCTGGCGCCCCAGATCAGGGCTCTGGCGGCGGCGTCGGCCGTCGGCTACGCCCAGGCGAGGGAGATCGATCGCCTGGGCATCGTCGAGGCCACCGCGCTCGCCATGCGAAGGGCCCTCGCGGCCCTTGGGCTCAGGCCAGATCACCTGGTGCTGGACGCGTTTCCGCTGGCCGGCGTCGACCTGCCGCAGATCGCGAGGGACAAGGGCGACAGGCTCTTCCAGGAGATCGCGGCCGCATCCGTCATCGCCAAGGTGGAGCGCGATGCGCTGATGGAGCGCATCGGGGCTTCCTACCCCGCCTACGGCTGGCAGAGCAACAAGGGCTACGGCGCGCCGGGTCATCTGCAGGCCATCGAGCGATACGGCCTCTCGCCCTGGCACCGGCGCACGTTCTGCCGCGGTGTCGCCTTGCCGCTCGAGGAAGCCTGAAGGAAACAGAAAGCGCAGGTCGCGGCCCGGCCGCGACCTGCGCTCCATTGGTCTCGATGGCGTCGCTCAGTAGATGCGGCGGGCGCCCATGTAGTGCTCGGACCAGTAGGCGTCCGAGAGGCTGGTGTACATCGTCACGGTGCCCCAGTTCTCCGCCTGCATGAATTCGTCGTTGCCCATGTAGATGCCGACGTGGCTTGCATAGCCTTCGGTGTCGAAGAAGACGAGGTCGCCCGGCTCCAGTTCATTCCTCGGGATCGGCGTGCCGACGTCGAACTGTCCGCTCGATGTGCGCGGCAGGGTCACGCCGAGCACGTGGGCGAGGTACCAGACGAGGCCGGAGCAGTCGAAGCCGTAGGCGGGGTCCGCGCCGCCGAAGACGTAGCGCACGCCGAGATACTTGGGCGCGAGCGCCGCAAGTTCCGCCCCGAAGGTGGAGGGGGCCGGGACGTCCGCCGCGACGGCCGAGGCGCTGGGGATCAGGACCGTCTGTCCGATCTGCAGCACCGCCGACGCGAGACCGGGGTTGGCCGACTCGAGGGCCGCGAGAGGCACGCCCTGCGACGCGGCGATCGAGGCCAGCGTGTCGCCGGCCTGCACCACATAGAGGCTGCCGCGCGGATCCGAACCACGCGATGCCTCCCGCGCCAGGGCGCCGAAGGTCCGGAAGGTCAGGTTGGCGACCACGCCCGTGGAGGGGAGGTGGTGTGCCGTCTGAAACGCCTTCACGGCAGCCAACGTGGCGAGGCCGAAGTAGCCGTCGACGTTTACATGGTAGCCGAGATCGCGAAGTTTAAGTTGAAGTACCTTGACATCCTGGTGGTCTGGCGTGCCGTAGCGCAGCACCCTTTGACCGAACGCCGCATGTCCGATTCCAGCGGGGAGCAGCATGGCGACCAGCGCGCCCCCCATGACCGCCCCGGAGACCCGATTCCAGCCGAGCCGTCGGTGCACGAGGAGACCCCCTTGAGAAATTGCCTCCGAGGTTAGCTCTGGGTTCGGGTCCAAGGGAGCGGACGACCCGTCGCCTCGCGGCGATTAACCCGGCGGTCGGGAGGGCCCCGACGCTGACTGGTTCCCCCGTAAGCTGCGCGAGCAGCCATTCGGCATGCAACCATTCTACACAGAGGAAGTTGTCGCTGTCACGTGGCAAATTTCGCTTCATATGCAACGATTGGACCCCGTTCCATTCCGGCCAGCGCAGCCCTATCGCCTTGCCTTCGCCAGGCTCGATCTGGCACGCTCAGCCAAGGCGGACTGGACAGAGGGCACTCGAATGCTGCACCGTGGGCTGAGCAGGAAATGCTACCGGTGCGCCGAATGCAGCCGGGACGTTCGGCCAGCGTTCCGAGAGGCCCTGGCCAGCACGGGAGGAAAGCCATTGCGACCGTTGATCATCGTTGAGAGCCCCGCCAAGGCGAAGACCATCGAGAAGTTCCTCGGGCGGACGTACACCGTTCGCGCCTCGAAGGGACATGTCCGCGATTTGCCCAAGAGTCAGCTCGGCGTGGCGGTGGACAAGGACTTCGAGCCACGCTACATCACCATCCGCGGCAAGGGCGATGTCATCAAGGAACTGAGGGAGGCGGCCAAGAAGGCCGAGCGCGTCTATCTCGCCACCGACCCCGACCGCGAGGGTGAGGCGATCAGCTGGCATCTGGCGCAGGTGCTCGGCATCAAGGAGCGCGAGCCCGTGCGCATCGTCTTTCATGAGATCACCAAGGACGCGGTGCGCAGCGCCTTGCGCCACGCGCGGGCGATCGACGACCGCCTGGTGGACGCCCAGCAGGCGCGCCGGGTCCTGGATCGGCTGGTCGGTTACCAACTGTCGCCGCTCCTGTGGCGCAAGGTCCGGCCGGGCCTCTCGGCCGGGCGGGTGCAGTCGGCCGCGGTACACCTGATCGTGGAGAGAGAGGAAGAGATCCGCGCCTTCCAGCCGCTGGAGTACTGGACCCTGGCGACGGAGCTCGAGGCTCCGTCGGGCGGAACGTTCACGGCCCGCTACCAGCAGGAGGGCGAGGACGGGGAGCGCATCCTGGACGGCGCGTTCGCGCAAAGCCTGGCAAGCGAACTGCAGGGCAAGGACCTCGCCGTCGCGGCCGTGGAAAGCCGCCGCCGCCGCCGCACCCCGCCACCGCCCTTCACCACGTCCACCTTGCAACAGGAAGCTTCGCGCAAGCTCGGTTTCACGGTGCGGCGCACGATGGCGATCGCCCAAGCCCTCTACGAGGGACTCGAACTGGCGGGCGAAGGCCACGTCGGTCTCGTCACGTACATCCGCACCGACTCGACCCGCATCGCCGACGAGGCCCGGGACGCGGTGGCGGCCTTCATCCGGGAAGGCTATGGCGATGCCTACGCGCAGCCCGCCGAGCGGCGCGAGCGCCGCCGCGTGGGCGTACAGGATGCCCACGAGGCGATCCGACCGACCTCCGTGCTCCGCCATCCGGATACCCTCAAGGCGTCGCTGACGCGCGAGCAGCTCCAGCTCTATCGCCTGATCTGGCAGCGCTTCGTCGCGAGCGCGATGAGCCCCGCGGAGTACGAGCAGACGACGATCCGCCTGCGTTTCGGTGACCACCCCTTCCGGGCGGTCGGCAGCGTGCTGGTGTTCCCGGGCTTCCAGGCCCTTACGGGGGCAGGCGAGGAGGACGAGGGCAGCGACCTGCCCAAGGTGGCCGAGGGCGATCGCTGCATCTGCCGCACCGCCACCGTGGAGCCGCACGTCACCGAGCCGCCGCCGCGCTACACCGAGGCGACGCTCGTGAAGGCGCTCGAGGAGCGTGGGATCGGCCGGCCGAGTACCTATGCCCCGACGATCCAGGTCATCCAGGACCGCAAGTACGTGGAGAGGGTCGAGCGCCGCCTCCATCCGACCGAACTGGGCGAGATCGTGGACGGCATGCTGCGCGAGCATTTCCCCGAAGTGGTGGACCCGGAGTTCACGGCGGAGCTCGAGGGGCGTCTCGACAAGGTGGAGGAGGGGACCGTCGACTGGAAGGAGGTCCTGCGGGACTTCTATGTGCCCTTCCATCGGGACCTCGAGCAGGCCGAGGCGGTCATCGGCAAGGTGGAGCAGCAGGACGAGGTGTCCGACGTCCAATGCGAGAACTGCGGCCGCATGATGGTGATCAAGCATGGTCGCTTCGGCCGCTTCCTGGCCTGCCCGGGGTATCCGGAGTGCAAGAACACGAAGCCCTTGCGCGAGCCGACCGGGGTGCAGTGCCCCGTCTGCGGCGGCGACATCGTCGAGCGGCGCACCCGGCGCGGACGCACGTTCTACGGCTGCGCCAACTACCCGACCTGCACCTTCACCACATGGAAGCGTCCAGTACGCGAGAGCTGCCCCGAGTGCGGCGCCTTCCTGGTGGAACAGCCGCGCCGGGGCGGGCAGGGAGAATACGTCTGCGTGCGCGAAGGCTGCGGCTACCGGCGGCCGATGGCCCAGGCGCGCTGACCGGCGAGGAGGGAGGCGGATGCGCGTCGACGAGCGGGAGATCTCCCGGCTCATGGACCACCTGCGCCTCAGGGGAGCGTCGCCGCACACGATGCGGGCATACCGCTCGGAACTCCTCGCGCTCCAGGGCTTTCTCGCCGGCGAGGAGCTGACGCCGGGGCTGCTGCGCGCGTACCTCGCCAGGCTCCAGCAGAAAGGCAAGGCGCGCCGCTCCATCGCACGTTCGCTGTCGGCGATGAAGGCGCTCGCGCGGCTGCATCAGAGGCAGGGCGAGCAGGTTCCGGACTGGCTCTTCACGGTCAGGGGACCAAAGCTCGAGCGGCGTCTGCCGCAGTTCTTCAGCGTCGAGGAGACGGCGCGTCTGCTTGGCGCTCCGGAGGACGCCACGCCGCTTGGGCGGCGCGACAGAGCCATCTTCGAGCTCATCTACGCGAGCGGCCTGCGCGTCAGCGAGGCCGTCTCGCTCGACCTCGGCGACCTTTCGCTCGCCGGCCGCGAGGTGCGAGTGCTCGGCAAGGGCGGGCGCGAACGCATCGTCCCGTTCGGCCGCTCCGCCGAAGAGGCCCTCAGGATCTACCTCGGCGAAGCCAGGGGCCTTCTTTCGCGCGGCGGCGACGCGCTCTTCCTGAACCGGCGGGGTGGCAGGATCACCGCGCGCAGCGTGCGGCGCATCCTCGAGGAGTACGAACGTTCGGTGGGCTTGCCGCGCCGCGGCCCACACAGCCTCAGGCACAGCTTCGCGACGCACCTCCTGGAAGGGGGCGCCGATCTGCGCGCCGTGCAGGAACTTCTCGGCCACCAAAGCCTTTCGTCCACCCAGATCTACACGCATGTGCAGGCGGGACGCATGCGCGCGGTCTACCGACGCGCACACCCTCGCGCATAGACTCGTGCAGGAGGTCTTGAACTTGGAAACGCCACAGTTCCGCTCCACGACCGTGCTCGCGGTGGTCCGGGACGGCCGCGCCGCGATGGCGGCCGACGGGCAGGTGACCATGGGCGACGCGACGATCGTGAAGCACGGCGCCCGCAAGCTTCGCCGCCTCTACCAGGGGGAGGTCCTCGGCGGATTCGCGGGGTCGGTCGCGGACGCGCTCCTCTTGTTCGACGCCTTCGAGCGCCAACTCGCGGAACAGCATGGCCAGCTCCGCCAGGCCGCGGCCTCCTTGGTGCGCGCCTGGCGCCAGGACCGCATGTTGCGCCGCCTTGAGGCGCTCCTTTTGGTCTGCGACCGCCAGAGCGTCCTGCTGCTCTCGGGACAGGGAGAGGTGATCGAGCCGGACGACGGGATCGCCGCGATCGGCTCGGGCGGCAACTACGCGCTTGCCGCCGCGAGGGCGCTCGCGGGCGAGACCAAGTTGCCCGTCGCCGAGATCGCGAGGAAGGGGCTCGAGATCGCGAGCGGCATCTGCGTCTACACGAACGACCACATCGTCGTCGAGGAGATAGGGGGCGCTGGGGAGTGACGGCAGCCGAGATCGTCCAGGCCCTGGACCGCTTCGTCATTGGCCAGGACGAGGCAAAGCGCCGCGTGGCGATCGCGCTGCGCAACCGGACGCGCCGACAGGAACTGGAGCCTGGGCTGCGCCAGGAGGTCACGCCGAAGAACATCCTGATGATCGGGCCGACGGGTGTCGGCAAGACGGAGATCGCCCGGCGTCTCGCCCGGCTCGTGGGCGCTCCGTTCGTCAAGGTGGAGGTGACGCGGTTCACGGAGGTGGGCTACGTCGGCCGCGACGTGGAGTCGATCGTCCGCGACCTCGTCGAGGTGGCGCTCAGGTTGGTGCGCGAGGAGATGCGCAGGCAGATCGAGCCGGACGTCCACGTCGCCGCCGAGGAGAGGCTTGTGGATCTGCTGCTGGGCGATCGCGCCGAACGGCCGAACCCGTTCGCGTCGCTCTTCGGCTTTGCCCAGCCGCAGGAGCCGCAGAGGTCCCAGGGGGCGGGCGAGGGCGAAGGCGAGCATCGGGAGAAGCGCCGCACGGTCCGTGAGCGCCTGCGCCGCGGCGAGCTCGAGGATGAGATGGTCGAGGTCGACGTCGAGGAGCAGACGCCGCTGCCGATGGCGGACGGCCAGGGACAGATGCAGGAGATGCTGCAGCAGATGCTGCCCAAGCGCACGAGGCGCCGCAGCATGAAGGTCCGCGACGCCAGACCGATCGTGCGCACGCAGGAGGCGGACCGCCTGATCGATCCCGACAAGGCGGCCGGGGAGGCCCTGAGGCGCGCGGAGCAGTCCGGTATCGTCTTCCTGGACGAGATCGACAAGGTGGCGGCGCACGGCGCGGGACACGGCCCTGACGTGTCGCGCGAAGGCGTGCAGCGGGACCTCCTGCCGATCGTCGAAGGCACCACCGTGCAGACGAAGTACGGACCGCTTACGACGGACCACATTCTCTTCATCGCGGCAGGCGCCTTTCACATCGCGAGTCCGCAGGACCTCATCCCGGAACTGCAGGGTCGCTTTCCGATCCGGGTGGAACTACGCTCGCTCGGCGTCGAGGAACTGCGGCGGATCCTCGTTGAGCCGGAGCATGCGCTCGTGAAGCAGTACGTCGCACTCCTCGCGACCGACGGTCTCGAGCTCGAGATCACGGACGACGCGGTGCTCGCCATCGCGGAGTACGCCCACAAGTTGAACGAGGAGACGGAAGATATCGGCGCGCGCCGGCTGCACACCCTCTTGGAACGCTGCCTCGAGGACGCGCTCTTCCGCGCGCCGGACCCCACCCTGACCCATCTCAAGGTGGATCGGGCCTACGTGGTCCATGAACTCGGCGGACTTGCCGCGAATCCGGAACTCTCCCGCTACATCCTCTAGGCCGTCCGACTGTTCGCAACCGGAGTACGCGGGCCGGGACGTCATGTCCCGGCCCGCGTCGCGCTTTGCGGCGCAAAGTACCCATACGTCTAAGGGTATTTGTGGATGGCTGACTTATGGACGTTAGGACAGGTACTTATGGACGTAGTATGTGAACGAAAGGTCTTGGATCGTGGAAGTACGGACACGGCACACAGTCCGCAACCGGGCGGCTGGACCCTGCCAATGCGGCACATCGGCCCCGGGCAGATGCGACGTAGCGATGTCCGAGTTCCTGCGGGGGGTGGGCCGGATGGTGACAGCGGACCGTGTGATCGATGCCCGAGGCAGCTTCTGCCCAGGGCCGCTCATGGAGATGATCCGTGCGATCAAGACGGCTGAGGTCGGACAGGTGGTCGAGGTGCTCACGAGCGACTCCGGCTCGCGCACGGACATCCCGAAGTGGGCGGAGAAGGCGGGACAGGAACTGGTGGAAGTCGTGAGCCGGGACGGCGGGGACGCGATCCTCGTGCGCAAGGTCAAGTAGGGGGGGATCGGCATGCCGAAGCGGTTGCTCGTCGTCGGCTCGGGCACGGCTGGACTCATGGTGGCGAACCTCGTGGCGCGAGCGCTCGAGTCCCAGATCCAGCACCACGAAGTCGAGGTCACCGTCCTGGGCGAGAGGGACGACTACATCTACCAGCCCGGGTTCCTCTACGTCGCCTTCGACCTGATGGATCCCCGCAGCCTGGTGCGCCCCGTGCGCGATCTTTTGCACCCGCGCGTGCGCTTCGTGCACGACCGCGCGGAGCGCGTGGACGCCGCGTCGAACACCGTGGTCACCCAGGGCGGGGTGAACCTGCCGTACGACTACCTGGTTCTCGCGATCGGCTCGAGAATCCGTCCCGAGGACGTGCCGGGCCTCGCCCAGGAGGCGCACTGGTTCTACACGCTCGAAGGAGCGGAGAAGCTGCGCGAGGCGCTCAAGGGCCTGCAGGGCGGCCGCGTCGCGATCTCGGTGGGCATTCCGCACAAGTGTCCCGTGGCGCCCGTCGAGTTCACCTTGATGCTCGACGCCTGGGCGAGAACCCGCGGGCTGCGCGACGCGCTCGAGATCACGTACACCTATCCGGTGGCGCGCGCCCACACCATCCCGGCCGTGGCCGCGTTCGCGGAAGCCGAGTTCGAGCGCCGCGCGATCAAGGTGGAGACCTTCTTCAACATGGAGTCGGTGGACACCGAGGCGCACGTGCTGCACAGCCAGGAAGGGACGGACGTCGCGTTCGACCTCCTGGTGACGGTGCCCCCGCACGGCGGCGACGCCCTCGGCGGAGCGTCGGGTCTGGCCGGGGCGGGCAACTGGTACCCGACCGACCGCCAGCTCCTGCAGGTGCAGGGCCACGAGAACATCTTCGCGGTGGGCGACACCACCGATCTGCCGGTTTCGAAGGCGGGCTCGGTCGCGCACTTCGAATCCGAGGTGGTGGCGGACAACCTGGTCGGCCTTCTGTCGGAGGGTCGGCGACCTGGCCACACCTACGCCGGACGGGCCTTCTGCTTCATCGAGACCAGCCTCGAAGAGGCGACCTACATCTCGTTCGACTTCCAGCACCCGCCCGTCGTGCCGACGCCGAGCCGTTCGATTCACTTTTTCAAGCAGACCTACAACCAGATCCACTGGGCCAACCTCAAGGCCGTCATCTGAGTCCCGATTGCCGCTGAACGGGGAGGTATGGTTCATGTCCGTCACGATGCCCGCGCCGACCGAGGCGCCAAACCTGCCGCTCGAGGGTACCAACCTGGCGAACGCCGTCTTCGCGTCGCTGACGCCGCACATGGTCTCGCGCTTCGGCGAGGTGGCCGAATCCGCCGCGACGGCACTCGACTTTCTCACGGCGCCCGAGATCCTGAGCCTTCTGCGCCGGACCCGCGAAGTGGCGCCGCTCCTGGAGCAGGGCCTCGGCGCCCTCGCGGCGCTCGCGGGCGCGGACGAGGGAGAGGCCTTGGCCGAGCGGATCGGTGCCGCGGCCGCCAAGGCCGCCGAGGCGGCGAAGTCGGGGCGCACGGTCGGGCTCAGGGAGCTCATGGCCCTCAGGCGTGAGCCGGCCGCCCAGCACCTGCTCCGCTTCCTCGTCGCGCTGATGCGCAATTTGCGACCCGCCTGAAGCGATAGGAGGACTCGTATGTCCAGCGATCGACTTTCCTTCGTCGTCGCGTCCGGTGAGGCCGATCGCCTGCTGCCCGTGGCGGTGCTGGCCACCGGAGCGGCCGCCATGCAGACCGAGGTCCAGATCTTCCTTACGATGTGGGGCGTGCTTGCCCTGCGCAAGGGGGCGGGCCGCGCGCCGCTCTCGGCGTCCTACAAGGACATGACCGACACGTTCTGGAAGCAGCTCGAGGAACACCACGTGGGCTCCTTTGTGGAGATGCTCGAGCAGGCGAAGGAGATCGGCCCGGTTCAGGTTCTCGCCTGCGGCATGAGCATGGACCTCTTCGGCCTGTCGCTCGAGGATCTCGAGAGTGTGGTGGACGGGGTGGCTGGCGTCGCCGGCTTCCTCGACAGCGCCCAGGACGGCAAGATCCTCTTCGTCTGAATGCCGGAGTCAAGGGACGCCACCCACTGCCTTTGCGGCGGTCGGGTGGCGTCGCTGTGCGATGCCCCCGGGACCGTCGGCTTTCCGGTCCACGCGGCGCCCGATGACAAACATGGGCCGTGCGACGGCGGTTGAGCCTGCTTGGACCGCATGGTATACTGCGGAAGGCAAATTACGCACGCGCCTCGATGCGGCGGGCGGTGGCCCGGCGAAGGCCCGGGTTTCCCGGCGCAGAGGACCGGCGCGGCGGCTAAACCGAAAGGGAGGCATCACGTGTCCTACATTTCGATGAAGCAGCTCCTTGAGGCGGGCGTCCACTTCGGTCACCAGACCAGGCGCTGGAACCCGAAGATGCGCCCGTACATCTTCACGGAGCGCAACGGCATCTACATCATCGACCTGCAGAAGACGGTCAAGAAGGTCGATGAGGCCTACCAGTACATGCGCCAGGTTGCGCAGGACGGTGGCCGCATTCTTTTCGTCGGCACGAAGAAGCAGGCGCAGGAGTCGGTCGCCGAGGAAGCGACGCGCTGCGGCGAGTTCTACGTCAACCAGCGCTGGCTCGGCGGCACGCTCACCAACTTCGGCACGATCAAGAAGCGCTTGCAGCGCCTCACCGAGATCGAGCAGATGGAGGCCGACGGCCGCTTCGAGGAACTGACCAAGAAAGAGGTCAGCACCCTCGTGCACGAGAAGGAGAAGCTGGAGAAGTTCCTCGGCGGCATCAAGGGCATGAAGAACCCGCCCGCCGCCCTGTTCGTGATCGACCCGCGCAAGGAGCGCATCGCCGTGACCGAGGCCAACACCCTTGGCATCCCGGTCGTCGCGATCGTCGACACGAACTGCGACCCGGACGAGATCAGCTACGTGATTCCGGGCAACGATGACGCCATCCGCGCGGTCAAGCTTTTGACGGGGCGCATGGCGGACGCGGTGCTCGAGGGCAAGCAGGGAGTCCAGCTCGCCGAATAGGGCGGGCTTCGGGCGCCCCCGGGCAGAGTTCCGGGGGCGCCTGCCTACGAGTTCGGGAGGTAATGGCATGGAGATCACGGCAGACGTCGTCAAGGAACTGCGCCTCAAGACGGGCGCGGGCATGATGGACTGCAAGCGTGCCTTGCAGGAGGCCGAGGGCTCGATGGACCGCGCGGTCGAGATCCTGCGCGAGAAGGGCCTCGCCGCCGCGGCGAAGAAGGCGGGCCGCGTGGCGAAGGAGGGTCTGATCGAGACCTA
>JAJZIE010000052.1 GCA_021810725.1 Bacillota bacterium
CGGCTCGTCGTAACCGGGGTAGCCAGCGAACAGCTCGTCCGCTCCCTCGCCGCTCAGCACGACGGGCACGTCCACGGCCGCCCGTTCCGCGATCGCCCGCAGAGGCAAAGCGGTCGGGTCGCCGTTGGGCTCGTCGATGTCGAAATTGAGCGCCAAAAGGTGCCGCTCGGCGTCGGCGGCGTCGAGTTCGAGCCGCGTCAGCGGTATGCCGTAGGCCGCGGCGGTAGCCTGGGTCACCGCGAACTCCTCGCCCTCGTCGCCGAACCCCGCGAACCCGGCCGTGTAACCCTTTAACGCTCCTCCCATGACGCGGGCGGCGTAGTGCAGCACGAGACCGGAGTCGACTCCTCCGGAGAGCAGCACGCCGATCGGCTGATCGCCCTGGAGGTGACGCTCCACCGCAAGTCCCAGGCGCCGGTCCAGTTCGTCCACCGCCTGCTCCGCGGTAAGGTCAAAACCCGGCGCCAACGTTCGCCGCTGATCGCGAAACTCCAGCCGGCCCGCCGCGTCCAGGACGAGAGTGCGTCCGGGGGGAACACGCCGGATTCCCTCGAGAATCGTCTCCTCCCCGACCGCTGTGCGGTACAGGAGGTAGCGGTCCAAGGCCCGCAGGTTCAGCTCCGGTACGTCGCCCCAGGCCATGACCGCGCGCAGCTCCGACGCGAAGGCCACGCCCAGGCCGGTCCGCCGCCAGAGCAGCGGCTTGATGCCGAGCGGATCTCTCGCCAGCAGAAGCGTTCGCCTTCGGCTGTCGTAGATGGCCACGGCGTACATGCCGGAGAGTTCCGCGGCGAAGTCGGCCCCCCGCTCCTCGTAGAGGTGCACCACGACCTCGGCGTCGGACGCCCCGGCAAAGCGGTGTCCGCGGCGCTCGAGGCTGCGACGCAGGTCCACGTGGTTGTAGATCTCGCCGTTGACGACCGCCACGACGTGCCGGTCCTCGCTGTAGAACGGCTGCGCCCCGCCGACCGGGTCGACAATGGCGAGGCGGCGCATGCCGATCGCTACGCCAGGCGCGAAGAACGTGCCCTCGTCATCCGGTCCGCGATGCTTCAGGGCATCGAGCATACGTCCGAGTTCGTCCCTCGCCTGCTGGTGAGCATCCCGCCCGACGATCCCGGCGATTCCACACAAAAGAGGTGACCTCCCCCAGTTCTCCTGGCATGCAGCTTACCCACTCCGGCTGAAAATCACGTGAGGCTCGAGAACATGGCCCCAAAGCCATGCCAATCCGCAAAGAAAACCTGCCGAGCACCAGCGTGTCGGCAGGTCCGACCAGATGGATCCTATCACGCGATCTCTCAGGGCGTCCATGGCAGGGCGTCTTACGGCTGCCACTCCCTGCGCAGGAGCGAGTAGAAGAGCTGATCGCTCCACTGGCCGTCGATCAGGTAATGCTCGCGCAAACGGCCGTCGAGACTAAAGCGCGCATGCTCCAAGATGGCGATCGAGGCCACATTCGCCGCCGAGGTCGTCGCGTAGAGCTTGTGCAGCCGCCTGCCGGGCCAGGTGAAAAGTATGCCCGTGAAGACGACGAGGGCCGCTCGGCCGATGCCGCGGCCGCGGGCCTGCGCCGCGAGGTAGTAGCCGATCTCCATGCTGCGATTGCGCGGATTTTCGTCGAACGCCACCATGCGTCCGACCACGTCGTCGTCCGCAAGCACGCTGAAGACCAGTTCGCCGCCCGAGAGCGCCTCGGCGTAGCGGGCCCGGAAAGCCGGATATGGATGCACGAGCTGCACCGGCCGGCAGCTGTAGCGCTCCCAGTACGGCTCCTCGTCCTGCCATTGGTAGAAGAGCGGCAGGTCGCGCTCTTGTGCGGGCCTCAGCCGGACATCCACCGTGGTCGCCTCCTGACTCCGCCGTGGCCAGGATATTCCGCCCGGCCGGCCGGGGCGCGCCGTGGCCTCGCCGGGATCGGCAGGGACACCGCCGCTACTCCCAGCGCCAGGTCCGGGTCGAAACGATGGCGAGCAGCACGAACCAGACGAGCAGCGCGACAATGTCGCCCTGGACGGCCGGCGCCCAGGCCGCGTACTGTCCCGACATCAGGCCGCGCACCCCGTCCACGATGTAGGTAAGGGGCAGGTAGTGCACGATGGTGCGCAAAAACGGCGGCAGGGTGGTCACCGGGAAGAAGACGCCGCTCAGGAACATCATCGGAAAGCTGACGACGTTGATGATCGGCATGCTCGCCTCCTCGGTCTTGGCGAAACCGGCGATGACGAAGCCGATCGCAAGGAACGCGGCCATGCCGAGGATCACCGTCACGAGCAGCGGCAGCAGGGGCAAGACCACCGTGGCGTGGAGGAAGACGACGGCGATCGCTACGATGAGGGCCGCGCTCAGGATGCCGAACACCAGCTGGTAGAGCACGACGCCTCCGAGAAACTGGATCGGTCGCAGGGGTGTGGCGAGGAAGCGGCGCAGGACGCCCTTCTCCTTCCAGCGCGTCAGGCTGCCCGCCACGCCGAAGAGGCTGTTCTGCATCGCCATCAGGGCCAGAACGCCCGGGAGCAGGAAGTCCAGATAGGTCGACGAGCGACTGCCCGACGCCGCCTTGGGCTGCACCATGAGCATCGGACTTTGTCCGGTCATGGCCAGGTTGATCTGGGCCGCGGCCGACGTCACCGCGGATACGGCCTGCTGCGCGGTCTGCATGTTGGCGCTGTTGTAGACGAGCGTCGCGTGCCACGGCGGCGGCGTCGTGGCAGGCGGCAGAAGCAGCACGGCATCGGCCTGTCCGATGCGCACCTGATGGATCGCCCGCTGTCGGCTCGCGCGCTGGACCTTGAAGTAGGGGATCTTCTCGTAGGCCTGGACGATCTTCGTCTCCGGACCCTGGGTCGGGGCGCTGACGAGCAGATTGAGCTTGAAGTTCGAGTTGCCGAGGAAACCGAACACCACCATCAGCATGACCGGGAAGAAGAAGGTCCAGAAGAGGGCCTGGCGGTTGCGGACGAGCGTGCGCAGGAGAGCGCCGGTCACCGTAAGCAGCTGTCTCATCAGTCGCGCAGGCTCCTTCCCGTCAGGTGGAGGAAGACGTCTTCGAGCGTTGCGGTTCGAGTGGCGAGGCCCGTGAGAGGCACGCCCGCGGCCCTGGCCCACTCGGCCAAGGCGCCCAGCGTCTCGTCGAGGCGCTCGGTCCTGAGCACGGTCTTCGGCCCCTCCCTGGTCACGCGCTGCAGGCCGGGAAGCTCAACATCCTCCCCGACCGGCACCTCAGCGGACACTTCAATGAAGGCCGCCGGCATGTGGCGCTCGATGAGCTCCTTGGGCTGGCCCTCGTCGAGGACGCGGCCGTGGTCCATGACCGCGAGCTGGTCGCAAAGCGCCTCCGCTTCATCCATGTAGTGCGTCGTGAGGACGACGGTTCTGCCCTCCTCGCGCAACTGCCGTACCGAATCCCACACATTGCGACGCGCCTGGGGATCGAGGCCGGCCGTGGGCTCGTCCAGGAACACCACCTCTGGATCGTTCACGAGGGCCACCGCCACCGCCAGGCGCTGCCGCTGCCCGCCGGAGAGGGTCTGGACATAGGCCTTGCGCTTCTCGCCCAGTTCGAAGCGCTCGATCAGGGTATCGGTCGCCAGAGTATGGCGGTAGAAGCTCGCGAAGAGGTCGATTGTCTCGTCTACGCGCAGCAATTCGAAGAACGACGACGTCTGCAGCTGCACGCCGAAGCGCTCCCGCGCGACGCCGGGCTGGCGGACGAGGTCGTGGTCGCCGTAGGTGATGTGGCCCTGGTCTGGACGCCTCAGTCCCTCGATCATCTCGAGCGTCGTGGTCTTCCCGGCTCCGTTGGGGCCGAGCAGGCCGAAGATGCGCCCAGGTTCGATTTCGAGATCGACGCCGTCCACCGCGCGCACGTCGCCGTACGTCTTGCGAACGGCCTTGAGGCGCAGGAACTCGCTCCTGGCCAGATGGATCCCTCCCCCTCCACGGGTGCCTGCCCCCTACTATACCTGTCCACGTCCATGAACTGGCATTGTACCGCGGTACGAGTCTGCCGTCGCTCCATAGCCATGGTCCAGGGACGCGGCAGCCCAGGTCTGGCAGGAAACCGGACCGTGGCGCGGAAGCGGACCGAAAGACAACCCGAGAGGAGTCCTGCGTTGAGGCCCGTCCTTGTGTTCGATGTGGAGACCGTCGTCGATGCGAACATGGCCCGCAAGGTACTGGCTCAGCCAGACCTCGGCGACCTCGAAGCTCTGGCCCTCGTGGCGCCGCCACGCGGCTCGGACGAGGCGCACGGCTTCCCCAAACCCCTCTACCACCAGGTCGTCGAGATCGCCGTCTGCACCATTGCGGCGGACGGCACGGTGGAGACGCTCCGTCCGCTCGCCGCGGGGAACGACGAACGTTCCCTGCTGCAGGGGTTTTGGGCAGGCTTTGCGCATCGGGCGCCAGGCGTCCGCCTGGTCACCTACAACGGCCGGCGCTTCGACGTGCCCGTACTTACGCAACGAGCGCTCGCCCACGGCGTCTCGCCTGCCGCGCTATGGCGGGAGGATTACCGCCAACGCTTCCGCGACAGCCATCTCGACATCATGGAGGTCCTGTCGGACTACGGCAGCTCTACGCCGCTCAGCCAGCACGAAGCGGCCGTCATGCTGGGTATTCCGGGCAAGCTGGGCGTCGGTGGCGGCGACGTCCGTGAACTCTGGGCGGATGGCCGCACGCGGGACATCGCCGCCTATTGCGCCTGCGACGTGGCCACGCTGACCCTCGCCTTCGCCCGCCTCGGACCTGTCGCTGGCTGGTGCACGCGGGACGAGTCCTCGCGCATCGAAGAGGGCGTTCGTCGGGCGCTCCTGACCCAGGAACCCGCGCATCCGCTGTTCGCTGCCTTCCTGACAACCCTCGGGGAGCTCAGCTGAGACCTCGCGGGAATAACCTTTTTGCGCAGGTGACGAACGTGTCCGCGAGCCGCATGCCGGACCTGCCCACCTTGCGCGAACTGCTGCGCAGGCCGGCCTTCAGGGACGCCGAGATCCTCGCGGGGCGCCAGGGCCTCGATGCCCCGGTGCGCTGGGTGCACGTCGGTGAGATACCCGACATCGCGAGCTACCTGCGCGGGCAGGAACTGGTGCTCTCCACGGGCGTGGGGCTCCATCGTGCCCAGGAGCGGCGCAGGTACCTCGAGCGCCTGGCCGGGTGCAAGGTCGCGGGGGTCTGCATCGAGCTCGGCAGGTATCTGCAGCGCGTCCCGAAGGACATGATCGAGCTCGCGGACCGCCTCGAGCTGCCTCTTGTCGCGTTCGTGCGTCCGGTCCGGTTCGTCGATATCACGCGGGACGTGCACGAGGTCATCCTGCAGGGCGAACAGCGCATCCTGCTCTCCCTGCGCCAGCTGGCGGACGAACTTCGGCTGGCGCAAGGCGGTGGCGACCCCCAGGTTGAGATCGTCGGCCGCCTAGGGGTTTGGCTCGATGATGCGACCGTGTTCCTGCCGGCCGATGGCGAGCCGCTGCGCGCCGGTGCTCGACACCGTGTCCAGGCGCTTGAGACCAAGGTCCCCGAGCTGCGCGCGGCCAGCCACGAAGGCACCACGCTCCCCGCGATGCAACTGGCGGACGGTAGCCGGATCCTGTCGCGCCTCGTGCCGCGGCGAGATGGCCAAGCGGGACTTTTGATCGCCGCCTGCCACCATGGCGACGAACTCAGCGCCGACATGGCGCTCGAACTCGGGGCTTCTGCACTTGCCCAGGCGCCATCCAGGGAACAGACGCGTCCGTCGCTCGATGCAGGTGACGACGAACTCCTGGCCGCGTTGCTGAGCGGCGAAGGCCAACGTTTCGGCCGCGCGCTCGCCGCGCGGCTGGGAGAAGCGGGGCGGTTGCCGGCGAGAGCGGTCCTTGTCCTGATACGGCCCCGCAAGGGCCATGCCTCCCTCCAGATGCCAGCGCTCCAGGCGGTCCTGCGCCAGAACGGCACCCGGGCGCTCGCTGCCGAGCAGGGCAGGGACGTCGCGCTTCTTCTCTTCGACCCGCCGCCGCGCAGCGTCTTGCGGGGCCTGCTTGCGGATCTCGGCGCCCTGGGCGAACCTCTCGGCGGGGCGGCGATCGGCGCCTCGACAACACTGCCACTGGCTGGCCTGGCCGCCGCCAGGCCCGAAGCGCACCTCGCGCTGGCGGCCGCCATCTGGTCCGAAGGCGCGAGCGGCGTCTTCCATGATGAGCTCGGCGCCCTACGCGTGCTGGCCAATCTGCGAGAGGACTTCGACATCGCGTCCGTGGTCGAGCAGGAGATCGGGCCGCTGCTGGCCTACGACCGCAGACACATGGGACACCTGCTCGAGACGCTCGACGTGCTGCTGAAGGCACCGCACAAGGACGAGGCGGCTCGGCGGCTCGGCATTCGCCGCCAGACGCTCTATTACCGCATCGAGCGCATCGCCTCCCTGCTCGGCGAAGACTTTCTTCGGCCCGAGCGCCGGCTGGGGCTCAGCCTTGCTCTGCTGGCCCGCCTCCTGGCTGGAGATCAGTTGGACACTTTGTAACACTGCGAAGCGTATCCTTCTGACGCCATGTCCCTCACACGGCGGGCAACGTCCCCTTACTGTCTAGGCAGAGGAGGGAGCGCCACGGACACCAGGGAGAAGTACGAACGCTTCGTCAATACGAGTTTCACGGGCGGCCTCGAACCGATCGTCGTCTCGCGCGCGCAAGGGGCTCGCGTCGTCGCGGATGACGGTCGCAGCTACATCGACTGCTTCGCCGGCATCTCGGTCGTCAACGCGGGCCACGTCCACCCGAAGGTGCGCGACGCGGCCAAGGCGCAGATCGACCGGCTGATCCACGCAAGCTCCTACACCTACTACGTCGAGCCGGTAGCGGACCTCGCGGAGCGTCTCGCGGCCGTCACGCCCGGCCGCCTGCAGCAGACCTTCTTCGCCAACTCGGGCGCGGAGGGGATCGAGGCGGCCATGCGCATGGCCAAGTCCTTCACGGGCCGGCACGAGTTCATTGCGCTCGAGCGCAGTTTCCATGGCCGATCGGTCGGCACCCTGAGCCTGACCGGCAACCTCTCGCGCAAGACCCGCGGCGGTCCCTACCTCCCGGGCGTGGCGTTCGCCCCCACCCCCTACCCCTACCGCTCGCGCTTCGCGGGGGATGCGGAGCAGATCGGCCTGCAGACGGCGGCGGCCCTGGAGGACGTGATCCGCTTCCACACGAGCGGCGATGTCGCGGCGTTCATCGCCGAACCGGTCATGGGCGAGGGCGGCATCATCGTCCCGCCGAAGAGCTACCTGCCTTCGGTGAAGGAGATCCTGGACAAGTATGGCATCCTGCTGATCGCCGACGAGGTCCAGTGCGGCTTCGGCCGTACCGGCCGCCTCTTTGCCATCGAACATTTCGGCGTCGAGCCGGACATCCTGGTGTCCGCCAAGGGTATCGCCGACGGCTTCCCCCTCTCCGCGACCATCGCCCGGCCGGAGATTGCCCAGAGTTTCCGCCCAGGCGAGCATCTCTCCACCTTCGGCGGCAACCCCGTCTCGTGCGCCGCGGCGCTCGCGAATCTGGACGTCATGCTGCAGGAGGACCTGCCCGGCCGCGCGGCGACGCTTGGGGCCAAGGCGCTCGAGCACCTGCGGGAGGGGGCGCGTGGCCTCTCCCAGGTGGGCGAGGTGCGGGGCCTCGGGCTCATGATCGGTCTGGAGCTGGTCAAGAACCGCAGCTCGAAGGTCCCCGATCCGGCGCTCGCGAAGGCGGTGCGCGCCTACTGCCGCGAACACGGTGTCCTGATCGGCGTCGGCGGGGTCGACGCCAATGTCCTGCGGCTGCAGCCGCCCCTCGTGATCACGGAGAGCGACCTCGACCAGGCGCTCGACGTGGTGTTGGCTGCGGTGCAGCAGGCCGTTCCCGCCTGATCGATCAGAAGGAGGCGTTGGCTTGGAGCGGATCTCCCACTACATCGGCGGCAGGATCGTGGCAGGCGTCTCGGAGCGGAGCGGTCCGGTCTACGACCCCGCCACCGGCCAGGAAACCCATCGCGTAGACTTTGCGTCCCAGGACGAGGTGCGAGGGGCCGTCGCCGCGGCTGCGGCGGCGTTCCCGCACTGGCGGGCGACATCGCTTTCGCGCCGCGCCGACATCCTCTTCCGCGTGCGCGAGACGCTGGACCGGCATCGCCAGGAGCTCGCGGAGCTGATCACGGCCCAGCACGGCAAGGTCCTTTCGGACGCCATGGGAGAGGTGGCGCGCGGTCTCGAGAACGTGGAGTTCGCCTGCGGCGTTCCCCACCTGCTCAAGGGCGCCTACAGCGAACAGGCGTCGACGGGCGTCGACGTGTACTCCATCCGCCAGC
This sequence comes from Bacillota bacterium, assembly GCA_021810725.1. Classification (GTDB taxonomy): domain Bacteria; phylum Bacillota; class Sulfobacillia; order JAJZYS01; family JAJYTV01; genus JAJZQO01. The sequence continues at coordinate 8,311 of JAJZIE010000052.1, forward strand.
CACTCGGTGTCGTGGCCGGCATCTCCCCCTTCAACTTCCCGGCGATGGTGCCGATGTGGATGTTCGCGAACGCCATCGCCTGCGGCAACACCTTCGTCCTGAAGCCGTCGGAGAAGGACCCCGCGGCGTCGCTGAGAATCGCGGAGCTCCTGACCGAAGCCGGGGTACCCGACGGCGTCTTCAACGTCGTGCAGGGCGATCGGGAGGCGGTGGACGCGATCCTGGCCGATCCCGATGTCCAGGCGGTCTCGTTTGTCGGGTCGACGCCAGTGGCGCGCGCCATCCAGGAGGCGGCCACGCGTTCCGGCAAGCGGGCTCAGGCCCTGGCGGGCGCCAAGAACCACATGGTCGTGCTGCCCGACGCAGACCTCGACATGGCGGCCGATGCGGCGGTTTCCGCCGGCTTCGGCTCGGCCGGCGAACGCTGCATGGCCATCTCCGTCGTCGTGGCCGTCGGCGCGATCGGCGATCGGCTGGTCGCGGCGATCAAGGAGCGCATGGCCAAGGTGCGCATCGGGGACGGCAGGGACGCCGGCTCCGAGATGGGACCGCTGGTGACCCGCGAGCATCGCGACCGGGTCGCGAGTTATCTGGATTCCGGCCCGGCCCAGGGCGCGACGCTGGTGGTCGACGGCAGGGAGGACCCGATCGCCAGGGGCCCGGGCTTCTTCCTCGGCGTCTCGCTGCTCGACCACGTCACGCCGGCCATGGACTGCTACCGCGACGAGATCTTCGGTCCCGTGTTGTCGGTGGTGCGGGTGCGCACCTACGAGGAGGCCATCGCGCTCGTCAACAACAATCCTTGGGGAAACGGCGCCGCGATCTTCACACGCGACGGCGGAGCGGCGCGGCAGTTCCAGTTCGACGTGGAAGCCGGCATGGTCGGCGTCAACGTGCCGATCCCCGTGCCGGTCGGCTACTACTCCTTCGGCGGCTGGAAGCACTCCCTCTTCGGCGACGCGCACATCTACGGCCCGGAGGGCATCCAGTTCTACACCCGTGGCAAGGTCGTGACCAGCCGCTGGCCCGATCCCGCGACCAGCGCCGTCGACCTCGGCTTCCCGCGGACGCGCTGACCGATAGGTACGCAAGGCGACCGGCCCCGCCTCTCGGCGGGGCCGGTCGCCCGGTCTCATGCTCGTCGCTCAGTCCAGGGTCATGCCGCCGTCCAGCACGGTGACGGCTCCCCCGCCCACGCGCACCGCCGCGGCACCGGTGGCCACCTCCACATGGATCAGGCCGGGCCGCCCCACTGTCCAGCCCTGTTCGAAGAGGTGCCGTCCAGGGGCCAGCACTCCCGCATGTACGAGAAAGGCGCCAAGCGCGCCGCTCGCCGTGCCGGTGTGGGGATCCTCCGGCACGCCGGCCGCGGGCGAGAAGTCCCGGGTGTGCAGGGTGCTGTCGGGACGTTCGGTCTCCCTGCAGTAAAGGTGCGTCGACGTGACGCCCATGCCCTTGTTGTGCCGGGCGAGCTCGCGCATATCCGGGCGGGCGCGACGAAGGGCCCCGAGGTTCCGCAGGGGCACGAGCAGATCCCAAAGCCCGGTGTAGGCGATGCCGAGCGGCAGCGCTGGATCCAGATCTCCGGGGTCCAGGCCGAGGAGTTCCGAGATCGCCTCGGGCGTCGCGTCGAACGCCCGAAAGCGAGGGGTGTCCTGTCGCATCCAGTGCATCGCCGTGCCGACCGCAAGCTCGAGGATGCCGATCGGCGTCTCGGCCCGCAGGGGTCCCTCGGGGCGCCCCTCCTCGCGCAGCGCGTGGAGCGTGGCGATCGTGGCATGGCCACAGAGGTCCACTTCCTGCGCAGGCGTGAAATAGCGCAGGCGAAGATCCGCCGAGGAGGACGGCAGGACGAACGCCGTCTCGGAGCAGTTCATCTCCTTGGCGATCGCCTGCATCTCGCTGTCCGTCAGCGCGCCGGCGTCCGTCACCACGCCCGCGGGGTTGCCTTCGAAGGGCCTCGTGGCAAACGCGTCCACCTGCTTGATCCTGATCGTGCGCATTGCGGCACCTCCAGGAAAAGTGTGCGACCGCCCATGTCTTCGCGCTAGCCCCGCGCGGCGCCTGTTTACCTTTGACCAGGCTAGCCTGGCACCGTCAGCACGATCTTGCCGCGGCCATGGCCCGTATCCAGCCGGCGATGGGCCTTGCCCACCTGGGGCAGCGGCAGCACCTCGTCGATCAGGGGTTGCACCCGGCCCGACGAGAAGAGCGGCGCCATTTCTTCCAGGCGGCGCGCCTCGCGGACGAGGAAGATACCGTGCAGCGCCTGGTTCTGGAAGACGATCGGCGCGATATCTCCCTGGCCGCCCAGGATCGTCGCGATGCGCCCGAAGGACCGCACCGCCGGCAGGGCGGGATAGAGCGCGGGGGCGCCGACACAGTCGAACAGCGCGTCGACGCCCCGTCCGCCCGTGGCTTCCCGAGCCGCTCTCGCTACGTCCTGCGTCCTGTAGTCGATGGCCACGTCTGCACCGAGCTGCTCGAGCGTTTCGCGGTTCTCCGCGCTGGCGGTGGCGAGCACCAACGCGCCACTCGCCTTGGCGAACTGCACTGCGAAGGAACCGACGCCTCCCGCTCCGCCGAGGACCAGCACCGTTTCACCAGGGCGCACGGAGAGCCTGCGCACGATGCCCTCCCACGCCGTACCTCCGGCGAGGGGAATGGCCGCTGCGGCGACATGGTCGATGCCACCCGGCTTCGCCGCCACGATGGTGGCCGGCGCCACCACGTACTCGGCGAAGCTGCCGTGGTGATTGCCGTGGATCTCAGGCGTGAAGTAGACGTCCTGGCCGACGGTGAGCGTCGTGACGCCGGGCCCCACCTCCTCCACGGTGCCCGAGACGTCGTAGCCCAGAATGGCGGGCGGCGTGATGCCTGCCCACGAGCCGGCCTGCCGGATCTTGGCGTCGACGGGATTGACCGATGTGGCGAGGACCCGGACGAGCACCTCCCCTGGCCCTACGGTCGGGCGGGGCACGTCCCTCTCCACGAACACCTCGGGACCGCCGAACCGGTCTATGACCATGGCGCGCACGGGCATTCCTCCATCGCATGGCTTCGATCTTTCTCCAGCATGCCACAGATCGGGCGCGCACCCTGGGCGTCCGATCGCCCTTGACCACAGGGTCCCCTCACCCCCAGCGATTCGCCTGCGTGAGGTTGCATACGCCGTACGGGTGACCCACGATGGTGGTTGACTGGGAGGCGATTTGTTTGGAACGGGTGATGTTCATCGAGATCGGCCAAGGCATCGATCTACACGGGCAGGACGTCACGTCCGCCTGCGTGCGCGCGTGCCGCGACGCCATCGGCCACAACTCCATGCCTGGCATCCGCAGCGTGCTGCCTGGCGAAGACATCGACAGGATGCAGGTGGAAGTCACCCTGGGCGTGCCGGGCACGAGGGATGAGGTGGATCTCGATGCCGTGCGCCAGGCGTTTCCCTACGGACAGGTAGAGGTAAAGATCGTCGCCGGCGGGCTCCTTGCGAGCAGCGGTGTGCTGCTCAGGGACAAGGGCGACGTCTCGGACGACATGGTGATCGTGGACGCGGTGGTGGCGGTGGGCTACTGAAGTCTCAGCCGAAGCGGACCCGGGGATCCGCGACGGCGGTGAGGATGTCGACGACCAGGTTGGTGGGGATGGTGATGACGCCGATCACCAGGACGGTGTTGACCAGCAGGCCGAACAGGCGGTAGTAGATCGCGCTGTCACCGGAAACGTAGTCAGACGTGTTGATGCCCGCTGCTTTCCTCCGGTGTCTTACCGTGGGCATTCGCCCTTCCCGCTTCGACCAGGCGGCTCGCGAAGCGCTTGCGCTTCGTGGCGGCCACCTGTCGTGTTGCACGGGCCATGGCTGGAGCACGCCGAGCGCCTGGTCCAAGGCGTGCACCTTGGCTGGCGTGGCGAAATGGCCCAGCATGATCCAGCCCGGATCGCCGCCGTAAAGCTTCATCACCAGGAACAAAACTAGGCTGACCACGACGAGGGTGACGATCGCCTGAACGAAGCGCCGCATGACGTACCGGATCATGGCAGACGCCCCCTGGCCTGGGCGCGGGGACGCAGGGCATGGGGCAACCCCTCGCAGAGCAGGAAGACAGAGATGATCAGGAGGACGAACGCAATGCCAGGCGGCAGCACGAGCCCCCAGTAGAAGTCGTACATGTACTGCCGGCTTGTCGCGATCATCGTCGCCCAGTTGTTTGCCGCGCCAAGCCCGGCGCCAAGCATGGTCGCGAGCGCGATGAACAGGACCGCGTTGCCGAACTGCGTGGCGAAGCACGCGATGATCGTGTCGGCCGCGTTCGGCAGCACGTGCCTGCGAATGACCTCGGTCTCCCGTGCGCCGGCCGCCCTCGCGGCATCGACATAGGGCAGCTCCCGCAGCACGAGCGACTTCGTCCAGACAAGGCGCGCGGTAGACGGCCAGTGGACGACCGCAGCCATCACCGTCACGATGCTGACGCCGAAGAATCCCTCGATGATCAGGATCGGTACGAGCGGAGGTATGCTGAGGATCGCATCCGCGATGCGCAGGATGATGGCCTCCCACCGCG
>JAJZIE010000053.1 GCA_021810725.1 Bacillota bacterium
CAATGCTCGGCTCCGAACCCGGGATTTCCATCGTGGCGGAGGCACGCGCTTGGCAGGATGCTGTGGGGATGGCGCGAGAGACACGCGCCGACGTGGCCGTTGCGGATGTGCGCGATCCCCGGGCTGTCGACCTGAAAGCCTGTCAAGGGATCCACGCGCAGGGCGGCGGCTGCCACCTGCTGATGCTGCTGGCGCACACGGACGAGGAGACCATCCTTGACCTGCTTTTGGACGGCGCTTCGGGGTACCTGTTCGACGATCTTGAGGGCGAAGAGCTCTGCGCTGCCGTTCGCACATTGCACCGGGGCGGCTCCCCGCTCGATCCGCAGATTGCGGGCGTGCTCTCGCGGAGACTATGCCTGCATTCCGCTGGGGGGCAAAGTCCGCTCGCGGCTCTGACCGGCCACGACTTGGACATCCTGACTCGCATCGTGCGCGGAGAGACCAACCACCAAATCGGCTGCATCCTCCATCTTCCGGATCAGGTGGTCAAGCACCGCGTCTCCGACATCCTGAAGAAGATCCACGCGAAGAACCGCGTTGCCGCGGCTGCCTGGTGGGCGAAGCAGGCCTATGCGGAAGCGGACCTCGAGGAGGCATCGGCAACCGGATCCCCGCAACCGCGGCAGGGAGTGTCTCAAGCGTGCCCCTGACGAAGGCGAGCTCATTGGCCGTTCGTCGGGCCTAAGGTCCGACACACCTCGTAGGTCCAGCCCTGGCGTGCGCAGTAGAACTCCAGGACCTGCCTCTGGCGTTCCAGGTCACCCTTCTGGTCGTGGCCCGACACACGAGCGTGGGCGATCGTTCGGCGTGCATCAGGTGCGCCGCGAAACAGATCGGGCCTCAGCTTGGCCAGATCATAGCGGCGATGCCTGTACTTCGGTCTCAAATATCCCGAGCAATTCCCTGCCGGTCTGTCTCATATACCACAAGCGCCCACAAATCTGCTTGAGCCCTTCGCACCGAGCCGGGTGCGAAGGGATCAAGCTTGTCGCGCGCCTGCAACCCTGCGCTCCGGGATGCCGTGGGCCAGGACATGCGGCGGCTCCCGCGCCCGCCTTGGCGGATGGCTGCACCAGACGCCCACGGCACTCATATGGATGTCTCTTGGAGACCTTGGGATCCCAGCGAAGGAATCGGCCAACGTGCATGTCTTGGACTGTTCCCTGCCTTGGACGGGGCACTTGGAGGTGGCGTGAACTGATACGGAAGCCGGGATCCGACCGCGATCTGACCGCGGCCGCCGCCAGGGTCCACGCACGCGGTTTCGCGCAGGAGAGGTCGGCCTTCGACATCCCTGGAGCCTGGATCTGGGCTCACCGAGTCCGTGCAGGCGCCCCGCAACGCGTTTGCCGATCGCAAGCGGGTCGCCAGGACGCAGCCTGCGCATCATCGGAAGACGTTGGCACCCATGGAGCATGACGTGGACGTCGCGGCCCTGCGCCGCCGCGCCGAGCGGCTCGGTCTCGCGCCAGGGGACGTGCGGCTCTTCCGGCTGCCGCCCCAGGCGCTCTGGAGCCTCGCCACCTACGGGCTCTTCGGGCGCTACCGGCACTGGTCCCGGGGCAAGGCGTACCAGCGGCTGCGCTTGCAGGGGGAACTCGGCCTGCAGCGCATCTACGAGCTGATCGTGCACACGGAGCCCCCCCAGGCCTACGTGCTGGCGGGCAACAGGCCGATCGAGGACCTGCTCGTGGGGGCGCACGTCCTGGGCCACGCGGACTTCTTCCACCGAAACGTCTGGCTTCGAGGACGGGACCCGGATGTGGCCCGTACGGTCCTTCTTCATCGCCAGCGCATCGGGGACTACATCGCCGCGTACGGCCAGACGGCGGTGGAACAAGTCCTGGATACGGCCCTGCTGATCGAAACGCACGTCGCGCAATTCGGTCCCCAGGACCTCGTCGGAACGATCGCCCGCCGGGCGCATCTCCAGGAGTGGCAGAGGGACTGCCTCGAAATGGTGCGCGAAGAGGCTCTCTACTTCCAGGCCCAGGAGCGGACCAAGATCGTCAACGAGGGATGGGCATGCTTCTGGCACCTGCGCATCCTGCGCGACCTCGATCTCGCCCCGCCGGACCGGATGGAAGTGGCCCTCCTGCACAGCCGCCTCGTGGCGATGGAGCCCGGCTGGCTGAATCCTTACGCCCTCGGCCTCGAGATTCTGGAGGATATTGCCGTGGCGGCCGGAGCGGCGCGGGGCGAGGCACCGGCCGGCAGGGCCCTCGAGAACCTGCTGGAGGTCGCCGGCGTGGTCGACGACCAAGCGCTCATCCGCGACTACCTGAGCCAGCGCACCGTCGATCGGCTCGGGCTTACCGTGCCCTCCAGCGGCGAGGGCCCAAGCCGCGACGTCAACGATGTCCGCCGCGACCTTCTCCGCCAGGTGGGCGCGGCCGGACGTCCGACGGTCGAGGTAGATCAGGCGGTCGCGGGCTGCACGCTGCGCCTCCGGCATCTCCATGACGGGCGAGACCTGGACCTGCCCGACGCCGAGTCGGTTCTGGGCGAGATCCAGAAGCTCTGGGGCGCACCGGTGCTGCTCGAGACCATGGTCGGTGGGCAGCGCGTCTGCCTGCGCCACGACGGGCAGGAGGTGCGCCGGGAGGGGTGAGCGCACCTCCTGCCCGCATCGGAGCGGACGGAAGGCCGGACCCGGCCAGCTGGCAGGAATCGGGCGGCGGCGGGCGAAGCCGTGGCCAGATGGAGCGGGAGGTGGCCGAAATGTCCGTCCAGTTGACGCCCCTGAGATTCCTGGCGCAGAGCGAGCGACGAGAGCCAGACAAGACCGCGGTCGTATGCGGGGAGACGCGCCTCAGCTACAGCGCTTACGCCGACCGCGTGCGTCATCTGATCGGTGCCTTGAGCTCCCTGGGGGTCGAGCGCGGCGATCGCGTGGCGTACCTCGGGCTGAACTGCCACCGCCTGCTCGAACTCTACTACGCGGTGCCGGCCAGAGGGGCCATCCTGAGCCCCCTGAACGTCCGGCTGACGGCGCCCGAACTTCTCTTCATCCTCCAGGACCTCGAGCCCAGGCTGATCGTCACCGACCGGACCCTGCTGCCGATGGCGCAGGCGCTCGTGCAGCAGGTCGGGGTGCCACTCGTCCTGCTGGACGGGCCGGCCGATACCGAAGGCGTCCTCTTCTACGAGGACCTGATCGCCGGCGCCTCGCCGCTGGACCTCATGTCGGGCCGGATCGACGAGCAGGACGTGGCGGAGATCTTCTACACGAGCGGCACCACCGGCCGGCCAAAGGGGGTGCAGCTCACGCACCGCAACCTCTACCTGCACGCCCTGGGTGTCGCCGTGTCGGCTCCGATCTATCCCGACGAGGTGCAGCTCGTGGGCACGGTACCCCTCTTCCACGTCAACGGCTGGGGCGCTCCCCAGTTCATCGTGGCACAGGCGGCGACGCAGGTGGTGACCTCGCGCTTCGACGCGGGCGAGTTCTACCGCCTGGTGCAGGCGGAGGGCGTGACCCTGGCGATGCTCGTGCCGACCATGCTAGCCGCCGTGCTGAACTACCCAGAGCGGGAGCGCTTCAACACCGCTTCCTTGCGGCGCGTGATCATTGGTGGTGCGCCGCCGCCGGCCGCGCTGATCCGCGAGGCCAGGGAGAAGCTCGAGGTGGACTGCTCGGTAGGGTATGGCCTCTCGGAGACCTGTCCCGTCCTCACCCTCGCGACGATCAAGGACAGTCTCAAGAACGTGCCCATGGAGGACCAGTACCGGCTGCGCTCGCTCACGGGCCTGCCGATCATCGGTTGCGAGATGCGGGTCGTCCAGGAAGGCGGCCAGGAGGTCGCGCCCGACGGGGAGTCCGTCGGCGAGATCTGGGTGCAGGGCGACATGGTGTTCGGCGGGTACTGGCGGCGGCCCGACGAGACGGCGCAAGCGTTCTCCGACGGGTGGTTCCGCACGGGTGACATGGCTGTCGTCGAGCCGACGGGCTACGTCCGGATCGTCGACCGCAAGAAGGACATCATCATCTCCGGCGGGGAGAACATCAGCTCGGTCGAGGTCGAGGATGCGCTCTACACCCATCCCGCGGTGCTGGAGGCGGCGGTCGTGGCCAAGCCCGACGAGCGATGGGGAGAGGTGCCGTACGCGTTCGTGGCCCTGCGGCCAGGCATGCAGGCGAGCCCGGAGGAGATCCTGGGCCACCTGCGTGGGCGCGTCGCGGGATTCAAGATCCCGCACGGTCTCGAGATCCTGCCGGAACTGCCCAAGACGGGAACCGGCAAGGTCGTCAAGCGGAAACTGCGCGAGGCGTTGAGCCAGCGCTGAGGTCGATCCACACGGGGGAGCATCTTGCATACGAGGGAGGTCGAACTGCGAGGCGAGGACCGTCCGATCGCGGCCTACCTCGCCGAACCGGAGGGCGAGCATCGGCACCCCGGAATCATCGTGGTGCACGAGATCTGGGGCCTCGACGACCACATCCGCGACGTGGCGCGGCGCTTCGCGGACCAGGGCTTCGTGGCCCTGGCGCCCGATCTCTACACGGGGCCATGGCGCGAGGCGATGCGCCGCGACCGCATCATGGCCGGCATGCAGTTCTTGCGTCAGGCGCCGCCGGAGATCCAGCGGGACCCGAGCAGCATGGGCGCCCTCATCGATGAGCGCCCGGCGGAGGAAGCGGCGGCCCTGCGCACCTTGATGCGGGTGATGACGCCGGGCCAGCGCAGGTCGTTCGCCCAGGATCTCGAGGGCGCCTTCGCCCTGCTCGCGAGTCTCAAGACCGTGGACGCGAGCCGGATCTCCTGCCTCGGTTTCTGCATGGGCGGCGGCATCACGGCACAGTTCGCCACCCTGGAACCAGGGCTTGCCAAGGCGGTCATCTTCTACGGCGAGAATCCGCCGCTCGAGAAGGTGGGCGACATCCGGGCAGACGTGCTCGGCATCTACGGCGCGGACGACCAGCGCATCACCGAGACGGTACCGGCGTTCGCGGAAGCCATGGCGAATGCGGGCAAGCCGTTCACCTACCAGGTCTACGCAGGTGCGCCGCACGCCTTCTTCAATGACACGCGCGAGGCGACCTACCGTGCGGAGGCCGCGCAGGACGCCATGCGCCACGTCCTCGAGTTCCTGGGCTGATCGAGCGAGCCCTTCGCCGCATAGGCTGATGATATGCGGCGCGCTGTTCCGCCCCGGTGGGACAGCGCGATGCCAGCCGGATCCGCGGTCACGCGGATTCATCGGCAGGAGGGGTATCGGTGGATATCGCGGAGCGGATCAGACGCGGTGAGCAGGCGGACGGCCAGCGACCGTGGCACGGTGACTTCGCGCAATACCTGGAGATCTGCCGGCAGCGGCCTCACGTGGCGGACCTCGCCCACCGGCGGATGCATCGTATGCTTGTGGCGGCTGGCGGGGCCAAAGGGCTCTGCGAAGGGCAGCTCTTCGGACTGGACGCCGCCTTCTCGGAAATTGACGCGTTCTTCGCCGCCGCAGCCCAGGGACTTGAGGTGCGGCGGCGCATCCTGTTGCTGCTTGGCCCGGTGGGCGGCGGCAAGTCGAGCTTCGTCGAGATCCTCAAGCGCGGACTCGAGCGCTTCTCCCAGAGCGGGGAGGGCAGCCTCTACGCCATCGCAGGCTGTCCGATGCGCGAGGAACCGCTGCATCTCTTGAACGGCGCGACGCGGGAGGCGGTGGCGCAAGAGCTTGGCGTCACGATCGAAGGTGACCTCTGTCCGGTCTGCCGCATGCGCTACGGCGGCCTCCAGGGGGAGGAGCTGCTTTCGGTGCCGGTCGAGCGCGTTCTGATCAGCGAGGAGCGCAGGCGGGGCATCGGCACCTTCGCCCCTTCCGATCCCAAGTCCCAGGACATCGCCGAGCTGACAGGTTCGCTGGATCTCGCGGCCATCTCGGATTACGGCGTCGAGTCCGACCCGCGCGCGTTCCGTTTCGACGGCGAGCTGAACGTGGCGAATCGAGGTCTCATGGAGTTCGTCGAACTGCTCAAGTGCGACGAACGCTTTCTCTACACCCTCCTGACCCTCGCCCAGGAAGGGCGGTTCAAAACGGGCCGGTATGCCCTGATGTACGCCGACGAGGTCGTGGTCGCCCACACGAACGAGGCGGAGTACCAGGCCTTCATCCACGATCCGCGCAACGAGGCCCTCAAGGACCGCATCGTGGTGGTGCGCATGCCCTACGCCCTGCGCCTGAGGGATGAGAAGCGGATCTACGAGCGCCTGGTGGCGCAGCGCAGGCCGCCCGGGGTGCATATCGCGCCGCACGCCATCGAGGCGGCCGCCATGTTCGCCGTGCTGACACGCCTCGAGCCCAGCCGCCGCCGCGAGATCGGGCAGATGCAGAAGCTGCGGCTCTACGACGAGGAGCAGCCCCAGGGTCTTGGGGAACGGGACCGCAGGGATTTGCAGCGCGAGAGCCTGCGCGAGGGCATGCACGGGATCTCGCCGCGCTACATCGTCAATCAGCTGGCGCAGGCCCTGGTGCGCTGCGACGGCTGCCTGACGGTCGGCCTGGCTCTGCGCGCGCTCTACGACGGCCTCCCGAGCCACCCGTCGATCGACGCCGGGGACCAGGAGACGTACAGGAACCTGCTGCACGAGGTGGCCGAGGACCTGGGCCGGCGCCTGGAGGGCGAGGTCTATCCGCACTTCGTGGCGGCCTTCGAGGACAATCTCGCGACGCTCTGGCACCAGTACCTCGAGGGGCTCGACGCCTACCTGCTCTCCATGCGGCTCGGTCAGCCGACCGAGGAGGAGGTCGAGCAGCGGCTGCGCAGCGTCGAAGAGGAGATCGGGGTGGCGGAGTCGCAGAAGCGCGCGTTCCGCGAGGAGATCGGCGTCTGGGTGGCCAGCGTGCGCTCGCGCGGACAGATCGCGGACCTGCCGCAGCATCCGGCCTTGCGGGCAGCGCTCGAACGCCACCTCTACAGCCGGGTCCAGACCCTGCTCCAAGGCGCGCTGCACGATGCATCGCCGGGGGAGGGAGTGCGCGCGCGCATCGCCGAGGTGAGGGAGAAGCTGGCGGCAGAGGGCTACTGTCCGATCTGCGGCGACGACCTGCTCAGGACGATCGGCGGCCCGGTGCCCTTCGCCGTGTCCTGATAAGACTTGCCATCCCGCGCGCCAAGTCCTATCCTTGGGCGCGAGATGGGGGGTGCCTGAGGTCAACGCATTCGACCGTACCGTCTTCCTCTGGTGGAACGGGATGGCCGGCCGGAACGCCTTCGTGGACGCGCTTGCCGTGTTCTCGGCCCAGTACGCCATCTTTGTCGTGGCGGCGCTGATGGTCGTGCTTTGGTTCGCGCTGCCGCGCGGGAACGTGGCCCTGCGCCGTCAGCTCCTGTACGCGGGACTGTCGGCGGTGGTGGCCATCGTGATCAACTACGTCATCGCGCACATCTGGGACCGTCCCCGCCCGTTCGTCGTCTATCCGCACCTGGTGCACCAGCTGGCGCAGCACGCGGCCGACGCCTCGTTCCCCTCGGACCACGCGGCCGTCGCCGCGGCGGTGGCCTTCGCTCTGCGCGGGCAGAGCCGTGCCCTGCAGTTCGTCTTCTGGCTGCTCACCGTGCTGATCATCCTGGCGCGGGTGTTCGTCGGGGTGCATTGGCCGACCGACGTGCTCGGTGGAGCTGTCGTCGGGTTCATCGCGAGTTCGCTGGTCCTGGCCTTCTCGGGGTCTCTGCGCCGCCCTGCCGACTACGTGATCCGGCTCTTCCACGTGGAAAAGCTCAGCGCGTCGCGGTAGGCCCGGCGATCTCACTAGCACGGAGGTGGCTTCCCGATGCTCACGGGCAAGGTGACCTGGGTCGAGAACATGGCGATGGTGGCGAAGAGCGGCAGCGGGCACGAGATCAAGCTCGACGCCGCGACCGACAACGGCGGCGAGGACGGCGGCGCGCGGCCGAAGGAGCTCACGCTGCTCAGCCTCGGCGGCTGCACCGGCATGGACGTGATCTCGATCATGAAGAAGAAGCGGGTGCCATTCTCGAGCTTCAGCATCGAACTCGAGGCGGACACCTCGAAGGAGCACCCGCAGGTGTTCACGGAGATCCGGCTGATCTACCGCACCGACGGCGACGGGGTCGAGCGCGAGCCGGTGGATCGCGCAATCCAGTTGTCGCAAGAGCGGTACTGCGGCGTCACCCACATGTTGAACAAGACGGCGAAGCTCGTGGTCATCAGCGAGATCAACGGTGACCGCAAGGAACTGAGCTTCTAGGGCGGGACCCCCAGGACGCGGCGCGCCGGGGAGATGGGAGCGTGGGGCCGCCCCGCTTCGGCCTGCCCGGGGCGGACAAGCATACCAATGTTCGCGGCGACGGGTGCAGCCCGGCCACGCTCGGCCCAAGTGGACGCGGCGCCGGCAGGACATGGCGGGCGGGGCGAAGAGGCAGTCCCGGGCCGCCGGGGCAGCGCGCCCATCCTGCCCGCCGGCGCCGACGGAGACGATGTGGCCCAGGCCATCCGCATGGCCTGGGCCAATCTCTCGTCCTGTGGGGCGATGCTTCAGCGGCTCGTGGAAGCGGACGGGCGCGGCCCTTGCGCGTGGGCCACGAGGGTATGGGCGACAAGGCTCGCGTAGAAGCTCGCGCCCTCGGGGTCCAGGTGCACGCCGTCCGCATAGAAGAACTTCGCGTGGCCTGCGCTCGCGTCGTACCAGTCGACCAGGACCGCGCCCGGGTAGGTCTTGGCGACCGAGGCGAGCAGGCGGTTGACCTGATCCTGCCACGGGCGCGGCACGCGGGTGTTGATGAGCAGGATCTCCTTCGCGCCGCCCAGAGAGCGCAGCAGGGACAGCAGCTGCGCCCGCGTGTAGGGACCGTTGTTGCCGAGTTCGAGGATGACGCGGGAGCCGAGTTGGCCGTGCGCCTTGAGCTGTGCGATCACGGCCGGCGTCTGGTACAGCTGCCTGCCCACGACGGCGTCGATGGTGATGCCGGGCAGCAGGCGCTGGAGGTAGGGGGCGGCGTCGATCATCACCGAGTCGCCGATGGCGGTCACGGAAGCGCCCGAGGGGGGCACGGTCGGAGGACTGGGCGGTGTCGTCTCGGCAGAGCGCTTACGTGGCAGGACGACGTGCGCCACCGTGAGGTTTGGCGCTGGGTCGATGCGGGGCAGGGGCGCCGTGGGCAGGATGCTGGTCACTTCCGGCATCGTGGAGCTCGCGGCGGCCGTCGGCACGATGCCCACGAGGCCGAGACAGGCCACGACCGAGAGGAGTCCGGTGGCGCACGCGGTGACGATGCCGTGCGCCGAGACGCTCCTGCGGCCCAGCGCATGCTGGCGCCACAGACGCCACATGCGCTGCAGGGCGCCGTGCCGGATCGGCTCTTCGACGTAGCGCCAGGAGAGCGCCGCGAGCGCGATCGACACCGAGACCTGCAAGGCCATGCGCAGCGGCGAGAAGCCGCTCAGCCCGACCGAGGCGGTCAAGGTGATCACCGGATAGTGCCAGAGGTAGATGCCGTAGGAGCGGACACCGAGCCAGCGCAAGGGCTCCATGCCGAGGAACTTTGCCAGGTACCCGTCGGGCAGGACGGCGGCCGCGACGACGCCGGCCGTCGCCAGCGACAGGATCAGCAGCCCGTAGGGGTAGAGGAAGGCCTCATACTCGTTGGTCGTCCAGAACATGAGGAGGATCGCCAGGAGGCCGACGCCACCCAAGCCTTCGATCAGCCGCCGCGCCGGGAGCGGGAGGCTGCCGAGACGCCTGCTCGGGAAGATCTGCGCAAGCGCCCCGCCGATCAGCAGAGCGAACGCGCGGGTATCGGTGCCGTAGTAGACCCGATCCGGCCCGCTGCCGCCGTGGAAGAGAAGCCCCATCGCCGTCGCCGAGGCGGCCGCAAGGAGCAGCGTCGCGAGCAGAAGCCCACGACGAGGCAGGAAGCGCAGCCCCAGCCAAAGCAGGCCTGGCCAGAGGAGGTAGAACTGCTCCTCGACGGCCAGGGACCAGAGATGCGTCAGGGGCGACGGTGGCCCGAAGCTCGCGAAGTACGATACGTGGTGGAAAATGTACCACCAGTTGCTCACATAGAGAGCGGCGGCCGCGACCTCGCTGCGCAACGCCCCGAGCTCGCTCGGCTGCACGACGGTCACGTAAGCCGAGACGGCCAGGAGCAGGACGAAAAGCGCCGGCAGGAGCCGCCTGGCGCGCCGCAGCCAGAAATCCTTGAGATCGATGGCGCCGCGCCTCTCCCATTGTCCGATCAGGATGTCGGAGATCAGGTACCCGGACAGCACGAAGAAGACGCCGACCCCGAGCAGCCCCCCCTGGGCGAAGGGCAGGCCGAGGTGGAAGGCGATGACACCGAGCACCGCGATGGCTCGCAAACCGTCCAGTCCAGGCATGTAGCGGCCTGAACGACCGACCGGCTTCGGCACCTGACCTCGCTCCCTTCCGCGACACGGCAAGGGGTGGACAAAATGGGTTCAAGGGAAGCAGAGGTCTGGGCGACGATCAGGCTAATGCCGTCAGCACATCTGCAATAACCTTAACGCCGATCTAGAGAAAACGTGTCGTGTCCAGAAAGAAAAATCTTCGACCGTGTTTGGGCCATCCTAATCGATCTATACAAGTTGTCGCCTCAGGATGGATAATTCTCTTATGGTATGGACTGACGGAGACTTGTCCACAGTTGCTTGCGATTACAGCTGAGCAACCCGGAAGTGACTTGGGAGTTGGCGGAACAACAGGTGGATGGACGTCTGAGATTCGCGCGCGGGGTAGTCCGAGGAGAGGACCGCGGCTCGGGACAGGCCCGGCCGCTGATGGTGTATGCGGCCCGACGCGCGATATGCCGCGTGCTTCATGCCGCCCCACCGAGCTTCCCGGAAGGGGGGCCGCCCTCGAGGCGACCCTAATTGGGCGGGCGCGAACGGACGGCGCGGACCGCTGCTTCATCCTTCACCGAAGAAGACGTTTGGCGCAGCCCCGCGGTTGCGCATGTGCGCGGGAAATCAGAGAGGCAATACCTGGGCACGGACGCGGCCGACCGGCCGTTTCCAGGCGGAAGGTCGCAGGCTAGAATCGACATAGGTGCACGGTAGCCTAAAGGGATCGGGAGGCGAAGGAATGGATTTCGCTCTTGCCGAGGAAGACCGCATGGTACAGGAAACGGTGCGCGACTTCGCGCAGCGGGAACTGCTGCCCGGGGCGGCCGAGCGCGATCGCGACGGGACGTTTGACCTTGAGATCTATCGCAAGATGGCCGCGCTGGGCCTTCTGGGCCTGCCGATCGCGGAGCGGTGGGGCGGGGCAGGGGGCACCTATCTTCAGTACGCGATCGCCGTCGAGGAGATTTCACGGGTCTGCGCCTCGACGGGTCTCAGCTACGCCGCCCATGTCTCACTGGGGTTGGGCAGTCTCAACCTGCTCGGCAGTGACGAGCAGAAGCGCAGCTATCTCGTGCCGGCGGCGCAAGGCGAGTACCTGGTGGCATTCGGACTGACCGAACCGGGAGCAGGATCCGACGCCGGCAGCACGAGGACCAGGGCCCGCAAGGTCGATGGCGGCTGGGTCCTGAGCGGCTCCAAGGCCTTCATCACCAACGCGGTGTCGGCCGGCGTCAGCGTGATCACGGCCGTCACCGACCCAGGCGAGGGCACGCGCGGCATCTCGGCCTTCCTGGTGCCGAAGGGCACCGAAGGCTTCTATCCGAGCGCCGCATACGACAAGATGGGCATGAGGGCGTCCGAGACGGCGGAGATTGAGCTGCGGGACGCGTTCGTACCGGATTCCGCCATGCTTGGTCCCCGTGGCGCCGGTTTCCGCGGCTTCCTCGAGGTGCTGGACGGCGGCCGCATCTCCATCGGCGCCCTTGGCGTGGGTATCGCGCAGGCGGCGCTCGACGCCGCGCTCAGCTATGCGCAGACGCGCGAACAGTTCGGGCAGAAGATCGGCCAGTTCCAGGCCATCCAGTTCAAGCTCGCCGATATGGCGATGGAGGTGGAGATGGCCCGCCTCCTGGTCCACAAGGCCGCCTGGCTCAAGGACCAGCACCAGCCGTTCGGCCAGATCGCCGCCATGGCCAAGCTTTTCGCGTCCGAGGTGGCGATGCGCACCGCGAGCGAGGCCATCCAGATCCACGGAGGCAACGGCTACACGCGCGAGTATCCGGTCGAGCGGTACCTGCGCGACGCCAAGCTCCTGGAGATCGGAGAAGGCACCTCGGAGATCCAGCGGATCGTGATCGCGCGCGGTCTGGGAGTCGGCCACTAAAAGATCCGATGGGAGGATACATAAGTTGGAGATCGCAAGCCCGATGGCAGGGATGCTGCTTCGGTATTCGGTGGCGGCAGGCGACGCGGTGGCGCAGGGGCAGGAGGTGGCCGTGCTCGAGTCCATGAAGATGGAGGTACCGGTGACGGCGCCCAGCGCCGGCACGGTCGGGGCGCTCCGCGCCGAGGTGGGGGCCTTCGTCCAGGAGGGCGACGCGCTGGTGTCGTTGCAATGAGCAACCGCGACGAGATCCTCGCCCGCCGGGAGGCGATCGCGCAGGGCGGCGCCCCCAAGTACCATGAGCAGGCTGCGGGCCGCGGCAAACTCTTCGTGCGCCGCCGCCTCGACCTGCTGCTGGATCCGGGCAGCTTCGTCGAGGACGGCATGTTCGCGAACGACATGGCCGGCGACCTGCCCGCCGACGGAGTCGTGACCGGGATCGGCCGCATCGCCGGCCGTCCGGTGGCGCTCATGGCCAACGACTCCACCGTCAAGGCGGGTTCATGGGGCAGCCGGACCGTGGAGAAGATCCTGCGCATCCAGGAGACCGCCGAGCGCCTTGAAGTGCCGCTCTTCTACCTTGTGGACTCCGCCGGCG
>JAJZIE010000054.1 GCA_021810725.1 Bacillota bacterium
TCCGGCAAGGTCCAGCGCGCTCTCTAGATTCGCCTCATGCGCAGCGGGCGGTTCCCCAACCGGGGAACCGCCCGCTTTGCGCCTGCCCGCCTGGGAGCCTTCACTCCTCAGGCGGTGGCGTGGCTCCCTTGCCACGGCCTTCGAACAGAGAGAACAGGCCGAGCAGCAGACCGCCGAGGAGCTTAGGCACCCGTACGACGTGCACGCGCAACTCGAGTCCACCCCCGCTATCCATGGTATGGGGGGTCAGCGCGATTCGTGCAGAGATCTGCGAATCTCCGCGATGCGTTCTTGGGGATCGGCCCCTGGCGCGAAAACGGCGGAGCCCGCGACGAGAATGTCGGCGCCCGCCCGTACCACCTCGGGCGCGGTGTTGGGGCCGATGCCGCCGTCGACCTCGATCAAGGCTTTCGGCAAAAGCTCGCGCGCACGCCGGATCTTCTCGACCTGCCTGGGCTGGAACGACTGCCCCCCGAAGCCGGGGTCGACGGTCATGATGAGCAGGAGATCGAGGTCTGCCGCCACCTCCTCGATGACGCCAAGCGGCGTCCCCGGGTTGAGCGCCACGCCGACCTCGCAGCCGAGGTCGCGGATTTGCGCGATCAACCGGTGCAGGTGCGGCGTCGCTTCCGCGTGCACGATGAGGCGCCTTGCCCCCGCTTCCGCGTAGCGCGGCAGGAGCTCCTGCGGTCGCTCGACCATCAGATGGCACTCGACGGGGATCTCCGACGCCTTGGCTACCGCGGCGCAGAGCAGCGGTCCAAAGGTAAGGTTTGGCACGAAGTGGCCGTCCATGATGTCGAGGTGCCAGACGTCCGCGCCCTTCGCCCGCCTCAGCTCGTCTCCGAGGCGCAGGAAGTCCGCGGTGAGAATCGATGGCGCAATCAGTGCCATTGCGGTGGCCTCCCTTCGATCTCCGCCAGGAACCTCAGGTATCGCTCGTAGCGTCCCTGGTCGATCAGGCCTCTATCTACCGCCTCGCGGACGCCGCAGTCCGGCTCCGCGCGGTGGACGCAGTCGCTGAAGCGGCACTCCCGGCTCTCGAACTCCGGGTAAAGGTCGCGCAGCCGCCCAGGTTGCACGAGTGGCAGCTCGAGCGCCGAGAAGCCGGGCGTATCCGCCACAAGTCTCCCCTCGCCGAGTTCGTAGAGTGTGGCGGACCTCGTCGTATGACGGCCGCGGCGCAGCCGCGCCGAGATGGCGCCTACCTCCACGGCGATGTCGGTCAATGCCGTGAGCAGACTCGATTTTCCGACGCCGCTCGGTCCCGCCAGGACAGCGAGGCCCTGGGGCAGCATGCCGCGTACCTCGGCGACGCCCTCGCGGCGGATCGCCGCCGTCTCGACCACCTCGTACCCCGCCGCCCGGTATGGCGCTGCGAACGCGTCCAGTTCGTCCGCCGTAGCGAGGTCTGCCTTGTTCAACACCAGGACCGCAGGCAACTCGACGGCGGCCGCCTGCAGCAGCAGGCGGTCGACATCGGACAGCTGCACGGCCGGGTCGCGCAGCGTCGCCACGACCAGAAGCAGGCTCGCGTTCGCCACGGGTGGACGGCCGAGCTCGTTGCGGCGCGGTCGCACCTTGGTGATGTGCTCGCCCGAGACCTCCACCACATCGCCCGCCAGAAGGCCTCCCTCGCGCAGCACGCCCTTCGGCCGCAGGCTCAGGATCTCCTCCCCGCTGCGCACCTGCGCCCGGTCGCCGAGCACGCGCAGCACCACGCCCAGCTTCACTGGATGGAGATCTCGCCTCCCTGCACCGGCAGGGGCTGCGAGTACACGATGCTGGGTACGGTGCTGCCGTCCGTGCCGGCGTAGACCTCGATCCGCCCGTCGCCCTCCCAGGTCGCCACGAGCGGCGTGGACCCGGTGAAGGTCGGGTTCGTGTAGATGATGTTGGTACCCGTCGCATCCACGATCCAGACCTGGACATCGGCGGTGCCCTGTCCCGTGTAGGTGAGCGTGATCTGCTGCGGCCCGCCGAGCGGTCCCGAGCCCCCCGACGGCGGGATGCCCTTGCTGATGGTTAGGGCGATCGTCATGTTGCTTGTCACCTGGGTTCCCGGCGGCACAGACTGATCGAGGACCGTGCCCGCCCCCGTGGTCGAGTAGGCGTAGGTGACTCCGGCCGGTGGCAACCCGAGCGCCGTCATCTCCGGCTGGACCTGCGTCTGGTAGTTCTCGCCGATGAAGTTCGGCACCGCGGCCTGGGTCTGGCCCGGCCCGTCGCTGACCCAGATGCGGACCGTCGAGCCCGCGACCAGCTTGGTGCCCGCGCCAGGCGACTGCCGCACCACGGTGCCCTGCGCCTGACTGCTCTTCTCATGCAGGGTGACCGGCACGAAGTTGAACGAGGTCAGCGATGCCTTGGCCGCCGCTTCGGTCATGCTCGTGACGGCCGGCACCGCGGTCTTCTGCGGTCCGCTCGACACCCAGAGGCTGACGACGCGGCCGCGCTTCACGGTATCGCCCGGGGCCGGGTTCTGCAGCACGACCGTGCCGGCCTTGGCCTTGTTGTGCTCCGTCCCGACCTTGGCGGGCACCAGGCCCTGCTTGTGCAGCCTGGCCTTGGCCTGGGCGAGGCTCATGCCCTCGACCTTCGCCACATGCACCTGCGGCACCGTCATCCAGGTGGTGAAGGCCTTGGCGCCGCCAACGCCGAGCAGCACCAGCACAACCGCGAGAACGATCCACGGCCAGATGCGCCGCTTTCTCTTCTTGGCGGGGTGCTGATGGCGTCCGTTCCTGTTCGCCGGCGTCTCGCCCTCGCCGCCCTCATCCGGTCCCAGCGGCTCGCCGATCTCCTCGAGCGACCTTCTCAAATCGCCGAGCAGGGCGTCCGCGCTCTGGTAGCGCTGTGCCGGATCCTTGGCGAGCAGGCGCGCGACGATCGCCTCGACGCTGCGCGGCACCTCCGGCCTGCGCTTGCGTAGGGCGACCGGTTCTTCCTGCAGGTGCTTGAGGGCCACCGCCACCGGCGTCGCGCCTTCGAAGGGCGGCTGGCCGGCCAGCATCTCGTAGAGTACGGCCCCAAGCGAATAGAGGTCGGACTTGACGTCGGTGAAGCCGCCTCTCGCCTGCTCCGGAGCGAAGTAGTGGGCCGACCCGATAATCGTGTTCGTGTGCACGATGGTGGTTCCGGTCGCCGCCCGCGCGATGCCGAAATCCGCCACCTTCACTTCCCCCTCGGGTGTGAGGAGAATGTTCTGCGGCTTGATGTCGCGGTGGATGATGCCCTTCTTGTGCGCGGCCTGCAAGGCCCGCGCCACGGCTGCCGCCACCTGCAGAGCGCGCCCGACCGGCATCGGACCTTGCCGCTGGATGGCCTCCTTCAGCGTCTCTCCTTCGACGAGTTCCATGACGATGTAGTGCGTTCCCTGCTCCTGGCCGACGTCGTAGACGTGCACGACGTTCGGATGCACGAGAGAGGCCGCCGCTTGCGCCTCCTGGCCGAAGCGGCGCACGAACTGCTCGTCGCCCGCGAACTCTTCCCGCAGCACCTTGATGGCGACCGGCCGGTGCAGCAGCGTGTCTTCCGCCCGCCACACCCACGCCATGCCACCACCGCCGATGCGATCCTGCAGCAGGTAGCGCCCGCCCAGCGTCTCGCCCTTCACTGCTGCTCACCCCGCTCGTCCGAGGGTGCGGTGCGCGCCGCCACCACCGTGATGTTGTCGGGGCCGCCGGCGCGATTGGCCGCTTCGACGAGACGCAGGGCCACACCGGCGAAGCCGTCCCGCATCTCGCGGGCGACCTCGGCTTCCGTGAGCGCCGACACGAGACCGTCCGTGCAGAGCAGGATCACGTCGCCAGGCTCGAGTTCAAGCGTGCCCTCGTCGCACGCGAACGGCTCGAGGCCGAGCCAGCGCGTCAGAACGTGCTTCTGCGGATGACGCTCGGCTTCCGACGGCGGAATCGTCCCCTGCCGCATCAGTTCCTGAGCCACCGAGTGGTCGTGCGTGACGCAGTTGAGCTCGCCGCGCCGCAGCAGGTAGAGTCGCGAGTCGCCGACGTGGGCGAAGGCGAGTCGCTGCTCGCTCAGCCAGGCGCAGGTCATGGTCGTGCCCATCCCGGCCTGCCTAGCCGACTCCTGCCTGGCGGTCAGGATGCGCTCGTTCGCGGCCTGGAGCGCGTCGCGCAGCGGCCCGCTCTCCGGAGTCTCCCTTTGATGCGGCTCGAGGCACTCCCGGAACGTGCGCGTCGCGATGGCGCTGGCCACCTCGCCGGCCTGCGAACCGCTGACGCCGTCGGCGACGGCCAGCAGCACGCCGCTCGAGAATGGCACGAGCGCGAAACTGTCCTCGTTGTGGGTACGCACGCGTCCTGGGTCGGATGCCGCCGAAAACTCCAACTGGGGTTCACCTCTCCGTCGGGCAAGGCCTATCTCTGGTCTTGGGGGCCTTTCTGCATGGTCCCGGGGAGCACGATCGGCCACGACCTGCGCGGCGCGACCGGCTGACCCTCCCTGTCGTAATGGCGGCGCAGCTGCCCGCACGCCGCCTGCACCTCCTGCCCCATGGTGCGGCGGACAGTGGCGTTGACGCCCTGCTCCACGAGGCGCTCGCGGAAGGCCGCCACCCGCTCGGGGGTCGGCGCCTCGAAGGGAAACTCGGGCACGGGGTTCAAGGGAATCAGGTTGACGTGGCCGGGGTGGTCGTGCACGAGCCGCGCCAGCCGATCCGCCTCGTCCAGGCCGTCGTTGAGGCTGCCGACAAGCAGGAATTCGTAGGTGATGCGCCGTCCCGTGGCCTCGAAGTAGTGGTCGGTCGCCTCGAGCACCTCCGCGATCGGGTAGCGGCGGTTTTCGGGGATCAGCGCGGACCGCAGATCGTCCTCGGTCGCGTGCAGCGACAGTGCGAGGTTGAGCGGCAGACCCTCCTCGGCCAGGCGGTGGATCTGCGGCGCCAGTCCCACCGTGGAGACGGTCATGTGGCGGTAGGAAAGACCAAGCACCTCAGGATCATGCATATGCCGCAAAAACGCAAGTACAGTGTCGTAATTGTCGAGCGGTTCTCCTGCCCCCATCATCACCAGACGTCGCAAAGGCTCGGGACTTGCGGCCCGCGCCGCCCAGAGGAACTGCTCCACGATCTCGCCCATGGTCAGGGAGCGCGTGAACGCCGACACGCCCGTCGCGCAGAAGCGACAGCCCTGACGGCAGCCGACCTGCGACGAGAGACAGGTGCTCGCGCCGAAGTTGTAGGGCAGAAGCACGGTCTCCGCCGAGCCCTTGTCGGGATAGATGAGGAGCGCCTTGCGCACGCCGCCGGCAGCCTGCTGCACCGTGGCGACCTGTGCGCCACCGAGCGGGAGCTCTTCCCCCAGCCGCGCCCGCAGCGCCGCCGGCAGGTCGGTCATCTCGTCGTAGGCTTGGGCCAGTCGGCGGTAGGCCCACGTCAGCACCTGATGCGCGCGGAATTTCGGCTCGCCTCTCTGGGCGAACCAGTCGCGCAGCGCGTCGGGAGCCAAATCGTAAAGCGTCAGCTGTACCCCTCCATAGCCGAGAAGAATTCTCGTCCCTTGCCTCTTACTCCTCCGGTCAGGCGATGCGGCGCAATTGCGCCAGGAACATGCCAGGCAGGAGGAAGCCTGCTTCCGTCGCGACCTCGACGCACGGTGGCGGCGTCTCAACTAGAACGAAACCGCTGTCCGCAAGGATAGTCTTCACCGGCATAATGGTTTCCTCCGGTTCCTGGCTGCAGACGCTGTAGGTGACGGTCCCACCGGGGGCGCAGGCCGAGCAGGCGGCGCGCAACAGTTCCGCCTGGAGTGCGCCGCGGGCCGCAAACTCCTCCGGCCCCCGCCGCCATTTCACATCCGGTCGCCGCTGCAGCACGCCGAGCGTCGAGCATGGCGCGTCCAGGAGAACCTGGTCAGCCCCCGACACGTGGTCGGGCAGGTTGCGCGCGTCCGCCGCCAGGAATTCCGCGAGCAGGCCAAGGCGGCGCTTCTCCTGCTCCGCCTCGCGGATGCGGTCCGGATCGAGATCCACACCCGCCACCCGGCCCGACTGCCGCTCCGCCTGCTGCAAGGTCTTCGTGCCCCGGCCGCAGGCGCTCTCGAGAAAGAACTCCGCCTGCCCGATCGCCTCGCCCACCGCCTGGGCGCCCACGTCCTGCACCTGCCAATGGCCTTCCCGGTAGCCGGGCAGGGAGCGTACGTCGCCGCCGGCCTGCAGGGCCAGAGCGTACGGCAGACCCTGAACCTCCGCCGCCACCACGCCGGCCGCACCAAACGCGGACAGGCTCTCGGCCAGCGTCGTGCGCCTGCGGTTGAGGCGCAGCACGAGTCGCGGTACTTCCTGGTTGCGTCGCAGGAGCGCCTCGGCGCCATCCCGGCCCAGACGCCCGACCCAGCGCTCCACGAGCCAGCGCGGGTGCGCGTACTGAAGCGCGAGCGCCTCGATCGGGTCCTTGGGCAGGTCCGGCAGACCCCGCTCCGCCACGCGACGCAGCACCGCGTTCACAAAACCCCTGGCACGCCCGACCCCTACCTCCCCCGCGGCGTCGGTGCTGCTGTCCACCACCGCGTAGGCCGGGAGTTCAAGTTTGAGGAGTTGGTAGGCGCCCTGCCGCAGGATGGCCCGCACCAGCGGGTCGAGGTCACCGAGCGGGCGTCGGAGATGCGGTTTGATGCTGTGGTCGAGGAGGCTGCGCCAGCGCTCGCTGCCGTAGGCGATCTCGGTGCAGAAGCCACGGTCGCGGGCGTCGAGTCCGGCCCTGCGCAGAGCCCTGTCCACAGCCTGCGGCAAGTGCTGGCCGGCCTCCACGCTTGCGGCGACGCGTGCGGCGGCTGCCCTGGCGGAACTGCCTTGGCTGCTCATCGCACCATAGCCCCATCGAGGAACGGACGACCGCGCACGAGTTCCACAGCCGACTGGCTTCGCCCGCCGGACGGTTGAAGTTCCGTCACCAGCAGAGCTCCGTGGCCGGTGCCTACCAGGAGTCCGCCGGGGTGGGCCTTGAGCCTTCCGGCTGGCAGTTCATCCCCTGTGGCGGTCGCTCGCAGCAAGCGAATCTCGAAATCCCTGCCCTCCACGCGGACACGCACCCCAGGGCGCGGCGACAACGCCTGGACCTGCAGTGCGAGATCCTCGGCCGGGCGGGAAACGTCTAGCCGCTCATCGTCGCGATTGATTCGCCGCGCGTAGCTCGGCTCCCCGTCCTGCGGCGCCTGCGGCAGGTTGCCCGCTTCGAGCAGCGTGAGCGCCTCGGCGAGCATGCGCGCCCCCCGCCTCGCGGTTTCCGCCTCGAGCTCGCCCGCGGTCATCTCCCGCGGCAGGGGGAACGACTCCTGCAAATGGATCGGACCCGCATCGAGTTCCTGCACGATGCGCATGATCGTGACGCCGGCCTGCCGGTCACCGGACCAGATCGTCCAGGGGATCGGGGCGGCGCCGCGGTGGCGCGGCAGCAGAGAAGGGTGCACGTTCAGGCAGGGGATCGCATCGAAAAGCGACGCCGGCAACATGCGGCCGTAGGCGACCACCACCGCCGCGTCGGGCCCGAAGGCCTTGAGGTCTCCCACCGTATCCTCGTCGAGCCGCGTGGGGGTCCGCACCGCGATGTCGAGTTCGGCGGCGCGCAGCGCGACAGGCGTCGGTGTCATGTGCTGGCCGCGGCCTCGCGGCCTTGGCGGCGCGGTCACGACCGCGACCACCTCGTGCCGCTCCGACACAGCGTCGAGCGACGGCACGGCAAAGTCCGGCGTGCCGAGGAAAAGGACTTTCACCTGGCCTCGGCGCCCTCGCCGTCGCCGGCGTCGCCTTCCTGGGCCGCCTCTCCGCCTTCCGCCTGGTCATCCTCGGGTTCGTCTACGACTTCCCAGACCTCCGTGGCGCGATCGATGAAGAGCACACCGTCGAGGTGGTCGATCTCGTGCTGGATGGCGACGGCGAAGAGTCCCTCCGCGTCGAACCACTCCGTCCTGCCGTTCGGCAGCGTGGCGCGCATCTGCACCGACTTGTGGCGCGGCACCTTGCCCTGGAGTCCCGGGATCGAGAGGCAGCCTTCCACCCCTTCCACGATCTCCTCGTCGCGCCGGACGATCTCCGGGTTGATCAGCTTGAGAAGCCCGTCGCCGACGTCGATGACCACGAGTCGCTTGAGCACCCCGACCTGGTTGGCCGCAAGTCCCACGCCGTGCGCCTCGTACATCGCCTCGGCCATCTGGTCGAGCACGCGGCGCGCGGAAAGGTTGGGCTTGCGCAAGGGTTCCGCCTTGCGCCTGAGGACGTCACTCGGGTGCTTCACGATCTCCAGCATCGTTATCAGATCCTCCCTGGGTTGTCAGCGGAATTGGCGAGGGTCGAAAAACAGCGCTTCGCGCAGCCCCTGATGATCTTGCGCAGGCAGTGTGGCCGCGATCTCCCTCAGGCGCTCGCGGCGCTCCGCGATGAGCAGCGTCTGCCAGCGGTAGCGCCCCTTGGCCTTCGGAATGGGCGCCGGCGCCGGTCCGAGTACGCGGACGTCGCCGCCCGCCATCGCGCGGACCTCTTGCGTGCGGCGCTGGGCCAGCTCCGCGACTGCCTGCTCCTCGATGCCAGAGTATCCGATCAGCAGCAGTTCGCCAAACGGCGGATAACCACCTCGCCTGCGTTCGCGCAGCTCCTGTTCGGCAAAGCCCCGGTAGTCATGGCGGACGGCGTAGCGGAAGGCGGCGTGGTCCGGATCGAAGGCCTGGATCACGGCGCGCCCGGGGTGCTCGGCCCGCCCCGCCCGCCCGGTCACCTGCATGAGCAGCTGAAAGGTGCGCTCCGATGCGCGGTAGTCCGGCTGCCCGAGGCCGATGTCCGCGATCACGACGCCAACCGCCGTGACCAGCGGGAAGTCGAAACCCTTGGCCACCATCTGCGTGCCAACCAAAATGTCCGCCTCTCCGCGCCGGAAGGCTGCGTAGACCTTGTCCGCGCCTCCGACGCGCTGCACGGCGTCCCGGTCGAGCCGCAGGACGCGCGCGCCGGGCCAGGTCTCCTCGGCGGCCTGGGCAACCCTCTGGGTGCCGGTGCCGAGCAGGCGGAGCTTGCCCTGGCATTGCGGGCAGCGCGACGGCGCCGCGCCGTGCCAGCCGCAGAGGTGGCAGACCGCCTCGCCGCCTTCGTGGTACGCGATCGCGACGCTGCACTGCGGGCAGGTCGGGACGTGGCCGCAGGTCGTGCAGACCATGCTCGGATGGAAGCCGCGACGGTTCAGCAGCAGAATCGCCTGCTGGCCCTGGCGCAGGCTGTCCCGCACCGCCTGGGTCAGCTGCGGCGTGAAGATGCGGCCGGGGCTTCGGCGCAGGTCGACGAGTTGCACTTCGGGCAGGGGACGCCGCGCGATGCGCTCAGGCAGTTCGACGAGCCCGATCCTGCCTTCGCTCGCGGCCTGGAAGGTGCCGAGGTCCGGTGTCGCCGAGCCGAGCACGAGCGTCGCGCCTCGCCGGGCGGCGCGCCACAGCGCCACGTCCTGGGCGTGGTAGCGCGGCGCCTCTTCCTGCTGGTAGCTCGCTTCATGCTGCTCGTCGACGATGACCACGCCGGCATCGATCGGCGCGAAGACCGCGGACCTCGGACCGACCACGACGTCCGCCAGCCCCTCGTGCAACCGACGCATCGCCGAGTGGCGCGCCGCCTCTCCGACCGCGGAGTGCAGCACCGCCGCGCGATTGCCGAAGCGGGCTCGCACCAGGTCGACGAGCTGCGCCGTGAGAGCGATCTCGGGCACCAGGAGAAGCGCGCCGCGACCAGCGCCGAGCGCATCCTCGATCAGGCGGAAGTAGATCTCCGTCTTGCCGCTGCCGGTGACGCCGAAGAGGAGGTGCGTGCCGCCCTGCCCCGCGCGCAGGGCCCCTAGAGCCGCCGCCTGGGCATCCGTGAGCTGAGGCCCGCCGCCGCGCGGGGCAGGCGGCGGCACGGGCACGTGGCGGCGCACGAGCCCTTTCCTGGCCATGGGCGCCGCCAGCGCCAGGGGCAGCGTCGCAGGTGCCTGCGACAGGGCCCTGTAGGCCGCAAACTGGCGTGGCGCACGCGCCTGCAGGCGGGCGAGTTCCTCCTGGGACAGCGCCGCCGCGATCTCCCAGCGCGCCGCCTCCGGCTCGAAGCCGCGGGCGCCGGGCAGGATGGGCGACACCGCCTGCGGCCAGCTGCAGAGATAGCGCTGGCGCAGGGCCTGCGCGACGTACGCCGCCTCGGCGGCGTCCCCGAGCGCCGGGCCCAGGACCTCGCCAATCGGCCGCAAGCGATCGGCCGTCACCTCCGCCGGGTGGCGCGACACGACGAGACCGATCTGCGAGGAGCGCCTGAACGGCACCCTTACGAGCATGCCCTCGGCTACGCCACCCGCGGGGCAGGCGTAGTCGAGGGGCATCTGCGGGCCGTGGCCGAGGACCACCTGCACGACCTCGCGCTCAGCGGCCGAGTCGCTGGGCAACAAAGGCCATGATCTCCTCCCCGATCTCGCGCTTGCTCGCGGGACCGACCTGCCATGCTCCATGGGCCGTGACGAAGGTGCAGACGTTGGTGTCGACGCCGAATCCGGCGTCGTCCCGCCGGACGTCGTTGCCGACGACGAGGTCGCAGTTCTTCTGCTGCAGCTTGCGCCTGGCCTCCCTTTCGGGGTCGTCGGTCTCCGCGGCGAAGCCCACCAGCACCTGGCCTGGCCTGCGATGGGCCCCGGCGTACGCGAGAATGTCCCGGGTACGCTCGAGTTCCACCGAGCCGGGCAGCTCGTCCTTCTTCACCTTGTGCTCGATCCGGTGCGCCGGACGCAGATCGGCCACCGCCGCCGTGGCGACGAACACGTCCGTGCTGCCCAGTTCGCGTTCGACGGCGTCGAACATCTCGGCCGAGCTTGTGACGGGCACCACGCGCACGCCGCCGGGCGGCTTCAGCTCGGTCGGCCCCAGCACGAGCGTCACGTCCGCGCCCCAGGCCCGGGCCGCCTCCGCGACCGCGATGCCCATGCGTCCCGTCGACGGATTGGAGAGGAAGCGCACGGGATCGATGAACTCCCGCGTAGGCCCAGCCGTCACCAGCACCCGCACCGAGTTGAGGACCGGAGTGCGCAGCATCTCCTCGATGGCCGCAAGGATCTCCTCGCGCTCGGGCATCCGGCCGACGCCCTCCCGACCCGACGCCAGGTGTCCTTCGCCCGGAGCGAGGACGCGCTGCCCGAACGCCTGCAGGCGCCCGACATTCTCGCGCGTCGAGGGATGCTGCCACATGCCGGACTCCATGGCCGGCACCCAGACGACAGGGCAGCGGGCCGAAAGCAGTAGGGCACCGAGCAGGCTGTCCGCCAGCCCGTGGGCCGCGCGCGCGATGAAGTCGGCCGTCGCGGGCGCGATGACGACGAGTTCGGCGGCCTGCGCGAGCTCCACGTGCAGGATGCTTTCGCCGTCCTGCCAGAGGTCCTCGTCGCGATAGGCCGGCCGCCCTGTGACAGCTGAGAAAGAGAGCGGCGTCACGAAGGCCTCGGCAGCACGCGTCAGGACCACGTCGACGGCGTGGTCCTGCTGGCGGAGCTTGCTTGCGAGATCCACGGCCTTGTAGGCCGCGATGCCCCCGGTGACGCCGAGGACGATGCGGCTCACTTCAGGGCGAGCTGCGGCCCGTCATAGTTGAGATCCCCGCGCGCAAGCTCCCAGAGCGCTTGCGTCACCGGCTTGGGCCGTCCGGGCTCGTCTTCCGCTCCGTCGTCCAGCAGGACGCGGGCACGCTTTGCCACGGCCACGACCAGCGCGTAACGCGAATCGGTGTGGCGGGTAAGCTGTTCAAGCGACGGCTGCTGCAACAAGGCACCTCCTCAACGGCTATTCCTGCGAGTCTTCGGCCTCTTCGTCCTCGTCCTCCTCCTCCGACGGCGCGCCACGCTGAGCGAGGCGGTTGGCCACGGTTTCGGGCTGCACCGCGGAGAGCACGACATGCTCGGAATCGGTGATGATGACAGCACGCGTACGCCTGCCGTACGTCGCATCGATCAGCGTCGACCGATCCCTCGCCTCGGAGATGATGCGCTTGATCGGTGCCGACTCCGGACTGACGATCGCGATGATCCGGTTCGCCGACACGATGTTGCCGAAGCCGATGTTGACCAGCTTGATCTCCAGAGCGATCTCCTCCAAGCAAGAGGTCTCAGGTCGGCCAAACTCGCCCAGGCGCCTTCGCACGCGTCAAGGCTCGCTGTTTCTTCAAAATAGGTGATCGTCTCGCCCTTGTCAATTCGCAAACGGCGACGGAGAGAGGTCGCGAAGCCGCGCGAGCACCGTCTCGATGTCCTCCTCGGACACCGTGAGGCAGACCCGGACGTAGCCCTTGCCGTACTTGCCATAACCGGAGCCTGGCACCACGACGACGCCCGCCTCGAGCAGTCGCGACGCGAAAGCCTGGTCGTCCCCGCCCGGCGCCTTCGCCCAGACATAGAACGTGGCCTTCGGCATCGGCACGTCCCAGCCTAGCTCGCGCAGCCCGAGGCAGAGCTTGTCGCGGCGCGTGCGGTAGATCTGGTTCATCCGTGCGAAGAACGCCTCGGGGTCCTGCTCCAGCGCGGCCGCGCCGGCGTACTGGACGGCGTTCCACTGGCC
>JAJZIE010000055.1:0-4086 GCA_021810725.1 Bacillota bacterium
ATCGAGGCGGCCAGGTACCACGGTCTCGCCGCGATCGCCGTGCTGTACGGCTACGGCGATCCCGAGCGGCTGCTCGAGGCCTCGCCGCAAGGGGTCGCCGCACATGTGGCTGATCTCAGGCGTCTCCTCTACCTAAGCTAAAGATCCACCGCCTCGTGCATGTCACGCCAGAGGCTCAGCACGGTGTCGGCCACGATGCGACCCGCGGTGCGCGGCGCCGTGATGCCAGGCAGTCCTGGCGCCAGATGCGCCTGCAGGCCAAGCTGCTTCGCCACGGCGAAGTCGGTTCCGCCCGGGGCCGTGGCGATGTCGATGATCACGCTGCCCTGCTGCATGCAGCGCAGGATCTCGGCCGACAGCACCGGAGCGGGGATGGTGTTGAAGACCACTTCCGCGTCCGCCGCCAGGTCCGCGAGGTCCTCCATGCGGTAGGGATGCACCCCGAGAGCGTAGGCCCTTGCGATATCGACCGATCCCCTTGCGCACACCGTGATGTCCGCGCCGAGCCCGCGCAGGGTGCGGGCGAGCACGGTGCCGCTGCGTCCGAACCCCAGCACCAGGATGCGGCTGCCGTGCAGCGTGTGGTCGGTGTGCTGGATCGCGAGCTGAATCGCGCCTTCCGCCGTCGGGACGGCGTTCCGCCAGGCGAATTCGTCGCTCTCGCGGAACTCGACGAGCGTTACGCCGTAGGTGGCGCAGGCTTGGCGCAGGGCCCCTGTCGCCGCGCCGATGAAGAGCGGCGTACCGGGCCGCACCGCCCTGAGCGTCTCCGCAGTGAGCCGTGGGGGCGGCACGTCTCCCGGCACGATCACGTAGGCCACCTGTCCGAAGCGGTCGACGCCGCCCACCGGCGCCAGGAGAAGGTCAGCCCACCTCAGCACGTCTTCGAGCCTGTTCGCCAGGTACTGCACATCGTCGGGCCACGGCAGGCAGACGGCACGCACGTCCATGCCATGGGCCGAAAAGATCCGTGCCACCTCAAGCTCCCGCCGGTCGCCGCCGATGATGCCCACGCGCACTCCCGTGAGATCGGATGCCACGCTGCCACCTCCCCGGGTCCGGCGACATGGTATGCGTCCACCCGACCACGGGTGCGGCATGAAAAGCGGGCCGACCCCGAGGGGCCGACCCGCGATCGCCGATCAGCTTCAGTCCATCTCCACGTCGTGCGCGCCCTGGGCCTGGACCACGCTGCGCGCCGTCTCCATCTTCTCTCCGTCGCCCTGCACCGTCACGACCGAGTGGCCGTGTTTCAACTCATCCTCGTACCGCTTGGTGCTGGCCGTCGGAATCCCCATGTCCATGAAGGCGCCCGCAAGGCCGCCGGCTGTGGCGCCTGTCAATGCCGCCGCCAAGGGTCCGGCGGCAAGCAAGGGACCGATCCCCGGGATCGCGATCGCGCCGGCGGCCGCGAGCAGTCCAGCGGCGCCCCCGACGCCTGCGCCCCAGGCGGTGCCATCCATGACGGAGTCCTGGTGCCCGCCGTGCCCGTCGTGTGCGCCTCGCCCGTCCTGGTGCCGCTCCCGCCTGTCGTCCGGTGTGATCAGCGAAACGTTGTCGTCGCCGAAGCCCTGCGCCTCGAGCTGACGGACCGCTTCGCGCGCCCTCTCCTGGTTCTGGAACGCGGCTACCAACGTATGAGCCATCGCTCATCCACCCCCGGGACTACCTTCCCCTGGGGTGGATCGATCAATCCCTGAGCCGCGTGGCCTCGACGTCGACGATCATGACCTCCGGTCCGATGCGGCGCACGGCCTCCCAGGGAATCGCGAGCGAGCGCCGGCGCTGCCATAGCCCGCCGCGCGCCGGCAGAAGAAGTTCCTGGATCTCACCGGTCTCGGGATCGAAGAGGATCTCGGTGTCCCCCACGAGGCCGACGCGCGACCCGTCGTACAGGTTGATGATCTCGCGGCTGTGCAGTTCCGAAAGGCGCATGCCTCGTCCCCTCCGCGAAGAGCCTATGCGGTCTTCGCCGAGCCCATGCGCTTCAGCGTCCGGTGTGCCCGAACCCGCCCTGGCCGCGCTCGGTGTCGTCGATCTGTCCCTCGGAAAACCTTGCGCGCAGCACAGGCGCCAGCACGATCTGCGCGATCCGCTCGCCGGCCTTCACGGCATAGTCCGTGTCGCGGTGGCTGAAGAGCAGCACCATGAGCTCGCCGCGGTAGTCGGGATCGATGGTGCCGAAGTGCGCGAAGATGCCCTCGTGCAACGCGAGACCTGACCGGGGCCGCACCTGTGCTTCGACGTCCCTGGGCAGGCCGAGCGCGATCGCCGTCGGTACGAGCGCACGCCCCCGCGCGGGAACCACCACGTCCTCGGCGGCGTAGATGTCGTAACCCGCCGCCTCGCTAGAGGCCTGGTGCGGCAGGCGGCCGGACGGCCGCAGCAGGCGGACGGTCACCTCGAGCATCGGCTACACCTCCTCCAGGACCGATGCGAAACTGCCGCGCAACAGCCCCCGCTCGGGGTGCAGCGCGACGATGCGCCAGGATGCCGGATCCAGCAGCGTCTCCGCCTCGCGCCTGAGATCGCCACCTTGCACCGCCTGCATCCGGTCGAGTTCCTCCTCGACGCTTTCAGGGCGCCCAAGCTGCAGGATCTGCAAGCTGAGCCGCTCCACGCGCGCGAAGGGGGAGTCGAGAGCGAGCAGGAAGGAGCCGACGGCGGAGCGCCGAAGCCGCGCGACGTCTTCCGCGCGCCAGCGCCTGCGGCGCAGCCGGCCGGCCTCGTCGCGGATCGCGAGAAGGCCCTCGCGCAGCGCATCCTCCGGCAGATCGGCGTAGACCGCCCACAAGCCGCCGGCGCGATACGCGGTGTCGTAGCTGTAGACGCCGTAGGAAAGCGCGAGTTCCTCGCGCAGCCGCGTGAACAAGAGGGCGTTCGGACCGCCGCCGAGTTCCTGCACGAGCATCTCCTGCGCCGCCAGGGCCGGGTCGCCCAAACTGCGGGCGGGCCCGCCGACGGCCAGGTGCACCTGCGAAGCCTTGGCCTCGTCCGACGCCGTCTCGCCACGCCGTTTACCGGCGCGGCGGCGTGGCAAAGGCGCCGGCGGCGGCTGCGCCGGGAAGAACGACAGGGCCCAGCGGCGCACGTCCTCGCGCGCGACAGGGCCGGCCACCGCCAGCACTGCCCGATCGAGGCGCCAGTGCCGGCTGTGGAACGCCCGAACCGCGCCGCTGTCGAGCGCCGCGAACTGCGCAGGCTCGCCGAGCACCGCGCGACTGAGTGGCCTGCCGGCGAAGACTTCCGCCTCGAGCAGGTCACAGACGTACTCCTCGGGATTCTGCAACCAGAGCTGGTACTCCTCAGTCACGACGTCAATCTCGCGGCGCAGGTCGCGCGTGAGAAGGCGCGGGCGCAGAAAGAGTTCCGCGAGCATCTCGAGAAAGCCCTCGACGCCCTGCGGCAGGGTGCGGCCCCAAAGGCACGTGTACTCCTTGGTGGTATAGGCGTTGAGCTCGCCGCCGTCCTCGTCGATGCGCCGGCTCAGCTCGTCGCCCTGGTACTTCTCCGTGCCGCGAAAGACGAGGTGCTCCAGAAGGTGGGCGATGCCCGCCTCGCCCTCTGGCTCGTCCACGACCCCGGCGCGCACGAAGAGGCCGAGCGAGACGCCCTGCAGCCAGGGCGCCTCCTCGACCAGCAATCTGAGACCCGATGGCAGCCGCTCGGCCTCAAGCAATCGTCCTGTGCCTGCTCATACCCCCTTGTTCGCCCGCCGGCGCCTGGCGTCCTGCCGCCTTGAGCAGCTCCTGCACCCCGACCACCTGGTAGCCGCGCGCCTTGAGTTCCTTGAGGAGTCCCGGCAGGGCCGCCGCCGTACGGTCGGTGGGGTGCATGAGCACGATCGCGCCGGGCTTGAGGCGCGCGAGCACGCGGGACTTGATGATGTCGGGCGTATGCCAGGTCCGCCAGTCTATGGTATCGATGCTCCACATCACGACCCGCACGCCCTTCTGACTGGCCGCTTCGAACACCGCGGGGCTGAGTTCGCCGTAGGCGGGCGCGTAGAGCGTCGGGTGCACGCCGGTCGCACGGGCGATCTTCTCGTCCGCCACCGCGATCTCCCGCACGTTGTCGGCCACGCCC